>NZ_JBITHA010000001.1:0-145963 GCF_044457485.1 Nonomuraea sp. NPDC050540 | reverse complement strand
GGGCACCCGGCTCCGCACGCGAGACCGATCCCGCACGAGACGCCAGCTCAGCACGGGACAACCGGCTCCCGCGAGACACCGGCGAGACCTGCCCCGCACGGCCTCCGGGCTCCGCGCGCAAGGCACCAGCCCAGCCACGCACCAACCACGCCTCAACCCCGGCCCGCACCGGTCACCGGACACCAGACATCGGTCTGCCGCGCCGCGAGAGCCGCCGACGCCCGCCCTTCCCGGCCACCACACCGCCGCAGGAGAGCACCCATGCCAAAGCCGCCTGCCACGCAAGCGCAGGTGAGGGGTTACCTGGCCAGGACCTCGTACTTGACGGTCATGACGCCCGAGCCGGTGTTGCCGATGGCGTCGAAGGCGGCTTCCGAAAGGTCCAGGCACCGTCCGCCCACATAGGGCCCACGGTCGTTGATGCGGACGGTCACCGAGTCGCCGTTGTTCGGGTTCGTGACCCGGACCCGGCTGCCCAGCGGCAACGTCTTGTGCGCAGCCGTCATCGCGGACGGGTTGAAGCGCTCCCCGCTGGCGGTCATCTGGGGCTCGCCGTAGAAGGAGGCCCCGCAGGTACCGGTGGAGACGACCCGGGTACGCGGCTTGGAGACCCGCTCCGCCTTGGCCACCTTGGGCGCGGCAGGCGCTTTGCTGGGGCTTGACGACGGCTTGGGAGACGCCTCGGGGTCACCGGGCGAGGGTGAATGCGCTGGTTTGCCCTGAGATTGGGCCGGACCGCCGAGCCGTGGCTTCGGGGTGGCGGTCTGTGAGGCGGCGGAGGGACGCCCGGCCGGGGTCTGGGCCGGAGGGACGGCCGCGGTGTTCATGGCGGTGGCGCGCCGGGTGTCGTCACCGTTGGTAACCGCGGCCCAGGCGGTGGTCGAGGCGGCCGCGACGACGGCGACTCCGGCGGCCAAGGCGGTCCAGCGGCGCTTGCCGCTTGCGGATGACCGGGCAAGGGGGTTCGGACGAGACGGCTTGGTCGAATGCTGACCCAAGGGGAACCACAGTCCTAGATAGGGGACAGGACGGGGAAAGGCCAGGCGAGAAGGGGTATAGTGCGCGCTTCGGCCGTTCCCGGCAGGATGGGGCGAGTCAACGCCCCGGCAACGGAGTGAACATACGCGACAAAGCCCGAGTAAAGGCAACTTAATGAGTCAAGTAGTGACATATATCACTTTGATCACAAGTTTCACTCGAGTTTCGAGGCTACGCGCCTGATCTTGTGGTGTCCTGGATTCCCGGTGAGCACTCTGCGTGATCAATTCGGCCGGGCCGTACCCTGGCACGATGATGAACACGCTCGCCGTCGAGAACTACCGGTCACTGCGCAGGCTGTTCGTCTCGCTGGGGCGGCTCAACGTCGTGACCGGCGCCAACGGCAGCGGCAAGTCCAGCCTCTACCGCGCGCTGCGCCTGCTCGCCGACTCCGCGCGCAACGGCGCCGTCGCCGCGCTGGCCAGGGAGGGCGGCCTGGCGTCCACACTGTGGGCCGGACCGGAGAACATCGGCCGGAGCGTACGCGAGGGCGCCCACCCGGTGCAGGGCACGACCCGTTCCGGCCCGGTCAGCCTCAAGCTGGGCTTCGCCGGAGACGACTTCGGCTACGCCATGGACCTGGGCCTGCCCATCCCCACCGGCGGGTACGGCGGCGCCGCCTCCGCCTTCTCCCTCGACCCGGAG
Source organism: Nonomuraea sp. NPDC050540 (assembly GCF_044457485.1). Taxonomy (NCBI): domain Bacteria; kingdom Bacillati; phylum Actinomycetota; class Actinomycetes; order Streptosporangiales; family Streptosporangiaceae; genus Nonomuraea; species Nonomuraea sp. NPDC050540. The sequence goes on along the minus strand of NZ_JBITHA010000001.1, from coordinate 144,280 downwards.
ATCAAGGCCGAGGCGACCTGGGCGGGGCCCATCCTCCGGCCCGCGACGTTGCTGGCCCAGCGGGGCGGCCCCGCCGTACAGATTCGTGATCGCGGCGGCAGGTGGGAGTTCGTGCCGCACGACCTGCAGCCCTTCGACAGCATGCTCAGCGAGATGGCGGATCCGGTGCGCGCGCCCGATCTGCTGGTGCTGCGCGAACGGATCAGGTCATGGCGCTTCTACGACCATCTACGGACGGACGCGTACGCACCAGCACGACAAGCACAGATCGGCACCCGCACCCCGGTTCTGGGTCACGACGGCGGCGACGTGGCGGCGGCGCTGCAGACGATCCGCGAGATCGGCGACGCGGACGCGCTCGACGCGGCCGTCGACCACGCCTTCCCGGGCAGCCGGGTGGAGATCGCGCTTGAGGGTACGCGCATGGAGCTCACGCTGAGGCAGCACGGACTGCTGCGCGCGCTGGGCAGCGCGGAACTGTCCGACGGCACGCTGCGGTATCTGCTGTGGGTGGCCGCGCTCCTCACGCCCCGCCCGCCGGAGATGCTGGTCCTGAACGAGCCGGAGACCAGCCTCCACCCCGACCTCCTCGAACCTCTGGGCGAACTGATCGCCGCGGCCGCCGAGGAGACGCAGGTGATCGTCGTGACGCACGCCAAGCCCCTGGTCGCCGCGCTGGAACGGCGCAAGGCCACGACGATCGAACTGGTGAAGGACCTGGGCGAGACCGGGGTGGCCGGGCAGGGACCGCTCGACGGGCCCAGCTGGAAATGGCCCAAACGCTGACGTCAGACCATGAGGGACCGGACCGTGTCGACGGTGTCGGCCTCGTCGGCCCGTTTGTCCGGGCGATAGCGCAGTACCCGGGCGAATCGCAGCGCCATGCCGCCGGGATAGCGCGGCGATCGCTGGACCCCGTCGAAGGCGATCTCGACGACGAGTTCGGGGCGCAACGTGACCGTCCAGCCGTCGGTGGGGCCGTCGGCGATCTCCAGGAACCGTTCGGTCTGCCAGGCGAGCAGTTCGTCGGTCAGGCCCTTGAACGTCTTGCCCAGCATCACGAAGCCGCCCTCGGGGTCGCGGGCGCCGAGGTGAAGGTTGGACAGCTTGCCCTCCCGGCGGCCGTGACCCCATTCCGCCGCCAGGACCACGAGGTCGAGCGTGTGGCGCGGCTTCACCTTGATCCATCCGGCGCCGCGCCGACCGGCGGCGTACGGTGAGGTGAGGGCCTTGACCACGAGCCCCTCGTGCCCGGCGCGCACGACCTCGGCGAAGAACGCCTCCGCCTTGGCCACCTCACCGGTGACCAGGCGCGGGGTGAGCAGACCTGGCGGCACGGTCCTGGCCAGGGCCTCCTGCCGTTCGGCGTAGGGCAGATCGAGAAGATCCTCGCCACCGGCTCGCAGCGCGTCGAAGAAGAACACGCTCAACGGTGTCTCCTCGCGCAGCCGCGCGACGTCCAGCTTGCTGGCCACCCGGCTCGCCGTGACCTGGAAGGGGTGCGGCCGTCCGTCCGGCTGAAGCGCGATCAGCTCACCGTCGAGCACCAGATCGGTCTCGGGCAGGGCGAGCATGGCCTCGGCCAGCTCGGGAACCTGATTGGTGATGTCGTCAAGCGTGCGGGTGAAGACCCGGACATCCTCCCCAGACCGGTGCGCCTGCACCCGAATCCCATCCAGCTTCCACTCCAACGCCACCACACCCGAGGCGCCGTCTTCAGAGTCTTTGGCAGCGGTCTGCGGCCTGACCTGAGCAGCCTTCTCCAGCGCGGCGGCAACATTGGCCGCACTCCCCGCCAGCATGGGAGCAACCGGACGGCCAACCTCCAGCCGGAACGCCCGCAAAGCGTCGATCCCACCAGAAAGCGCCCCCGCCCCCACCGCGGGCAGCCACCCCCGCAACGTCAGCGCCCGCCGCACGTCCGCCGACGGCGCCCCGGACGCCTTGGCCAGAGCCTCGATCATCACCCCGTCAAGCGCCCCCTGCCGCAGCTCCCCGCTGAGCAACCGGGTCAAGAACGCCTGCTCCTGACTGGTCAGCCCCGCGAACAGCTCCGTCACGAGCCCCTTCCGCGCCGCCTGCGACCCCTGCCCGGAAACAGCCTTGATCCGGCTCAGCAACTCATCCACCTGGGCCAGCGTGGCAGTGGCGGCCAGCCGGGGCGGCGGAATGTCCTGAAGCGTCCGCCACCCCACCCCGACCTGCCGCTGCGGCAGCTCACCGGACAGGTAGGCGATGGCGATCTCGGCCTCATCGGGGCCAACCCTGCCGAGCAGCTCGGCGAGGTGTCCCACCTTCCCCAGCCGAGCCGACGTCCGCGTCACCGCCTCCGACACCCGGACCACGTCGATCAATAGCACACCCGCTATGTTGCCGCACCCCGCCGACAAAACCCACCAGCGCCGACGCACCATCCTGACGTCGCCGCGACCAGCGCCCCCACTACGACAAACCCCACCCCCTGCTACGACAAACCCCCACCCCCACCATCCGTTACGGCAAGCCACCCCACCCCCACCCGCCGTCGCGAGTGACCGCCGATCGTGGGGATCGCTTCCCACGTCGGACGGGCCCCCGCCGCTACGGCCCACCTTGACCGGCCACCGTGCCCCACCCCGCCCACCGGCGAGGGGCGCCAAGCCCACCACCCACCACCCCGCCGCACGGCGCCCCACACCCCGCTATCGCACATGCGGCCGGCGGCGCCGCGAGGATCGCGAGGTCACCCCGGTTTACGAGCCTCGATCAAGAAGCGGGTGGTGGTGGCCACGAACGGCCCTTCGCTCTCCAGCCGCTCATGCAGCTCCCGCAACCGCGGCAGATACTCCTCAACCGTGAACCCAGGCACCATCCAGATCACCTTCCGCAGAAAGTAGACCACCGCCCCCACGTCGAAGAACTCCGTCCGCAACCGCTCGAACCGAAGATCCATCACCTCGAGGCCGGCCCCTTCCGCACCGGCCCGAGCGTCATCCGGATGCCGCCCCCGCCGCCTCTCGTCAGACAACGGCCCCAGAAAGTACTCGACCAGCTCGAACACACTCTCCGGCCCCACCTGCTGCGACAGATACGTCCCGCCGGGAGCCAGGACGCGGCCGATCTCCTCCCACCACACGGTCACCGGATGCCGGCTCGTCACCAGGTCGAAGGCCCCGTCAGCGAACGGCAGCGGCGGCTCATCCGGGTCCGACACCACCACGCACCCCCGCGGATGCAACAGCCGGGTGGCTTTGGCGAGATTCGGCGGCCAGGACTCGGTGGCGACCATCAACGACGGAAGCCGCGCGGCCCCGGCCAGCACCTCCCCACCGCCCGTCTGAATATCAAGCCCGGCGGTAGCTCCAGCCAGGCGTTGGGCCATGAGCCGCTGATACCCCCACGAAGGCCGCGCCTCCGTCGCACGCCCATCCAGCCAGGAGAAGTCCCAGCCTTCCACGGACACCGACGCGGCCTCGTCCACCAGATCCTCGAATGCGCGCTTCATAAGATCACCTTCGCAGCTCACCAGCCACCCGGTCGAGCGCACGCCACCCGCAGCCGCACCGCGGATCACGGCGTCAGCGCCCTCTGCGCAAGGCCGTTCTCCGCAGCGCCACGCCACGCGGTGGCCACGTCGACGACCTCCACGTTGGCGGCCCTGCAGCAGACATCCCGCGCCGCCACGCCACGCGGCTCGCGGATCGCGACGTTGGCACCCACGCACAGGACCTGCTCCACGGCTGCGCACCGCATGGCCGCCACGTCGCCGGCGTTCGCGTTGGCTGCTCTACGGCAGTCCTCCCTGGCGGTGTGCCACGCGGATCACGGGGTCGGCCGCCCTGCGGGAGGCCACCTCCAACGCGAGTCACCGCCCGGAGCCCAGCGGCGCGGCGGAGGCGTGTCAGGTGGCAGGGTCGTGTGGTCGGAGGGCTTCGTAAAGGGCGGCTACCGCCAGTAGGACGTCACCGAGTGGCCCAGTTCTTCGAACAGCGATCGGGTCAGCGGCAGTGAGATGCCCAGCACGTTGCCGTGGTCGCCGTCGATGCCGTCCACGAACCACCCGCCGCGTCCCTCGATGCTGAACCCACCGGCCATCTGCAGCGGCTCCCCCGAGTCGATGTACGCCTCCAGCTCGGCCTCGGTCGGCTGGCCGAAGCGGACCACCGTGGTCGCCGTCTCGGCAGCCTCCCGGCCGGCCGTCACGTCGATGACGCAGTGGCCGGTCACCAGGCGGGCCGTGCGGCCGCGCATCATCCGCCAGCGGATGGCCGTCTCCTCGGGCGTGCCCGGCTTGCCGTACGGCCGGCCGTCCAGCTCAAGGATGGAGTCGCAGCCGATGACCAGCCCCTCGTCCAGGTCGGAGGCCACCGCGCGGGCCTTCGCCCGCGCCAGCACGAGGCTCAGCGCGGCGGGCGAGTGCGCGGTGTACGCGTCCTCGTCCACGCCGCTGACGATCACCTTGGGATCGAGCCCGGCAGTGCGCAGAAGGGCCAGACGGGCGGGTGACGCTGAGGCGAGGACGATCATCACCCCAGCTTACCGGTCACCAGTCGGGGTTCGACGTGCCCGGAGCGGCCGAGGACGGCTGCTGTTGCTGCTGTTGCTGGGGCGGCTGCTGCGGCTGGCTCGGCTGCTGTTCGCCGCCGAAGATGCCGCCGAGCACGGAACCCAGCAGGTCGCCGAGGCCGCCGGTCTGCATGCCGGCCTGTTCCTGGTTGAGGTCGTTGGCCACGGCTCCGGCGTCCATGTTCTGCTGGGAGGCGCGGTTGGCCAGCAAGGACATGATCATGGGTGCGATGAGCGGCAGCAGCTTCATGATGGTGCCGGAGTTGATCCCGGCGAACTGCGCCAGCCCCTGCGCCGCCTGCTCCGTCCCCTGCGAGCCGAGAACGTGACCCAGGATCCCCTCGCCGTCCCTCGACAGGCTGGCGACGTCACCGGTGAAGGGGTCGGCGTCTACATGCTGGTCGAGTGCGCTGCGCAGTGACTGCGCGCCGTCGTTGTTCTCGGCGTTGCGGGCCATGCCGCCCGCGATGGTGCCCGTCGCGGCCTCGACGACGCTGCGCGCCGTGGCCGTGTCGGTGCCGAGCAGACCGGCGATCTGCTGCAGTCCGGAGTCGCCCAGTTGTGCGAGTAGCTCATCATTGAGTGACACGACAAGTCCCCCCGATCGTTTGTCTCGGGTGGACCTACCCTCCGCTTTATCGAGCTATTTCCCGAATTGACCTAACTGTCTACCAACACCCCTCAGATCAGGTACGGCCCGCCTCAAACCCCCCGAGCCCCTCAAGAACCGCGAGACAACCAGAGCCTCACAAAAGATCGGAAACCGGGCCTTCCACAGGTTGGCCCACGTATCGGGGAAGGGCGGCGGGGAACCAGCGTCCCGCGAAAGCCCTTGAGCCAGACCTCCAGGATCGAAGCCCTCAACAGCGCAAGCCTCTCGGAAGCCCCGTGGGAACCGGCCTCCCTCCCGAACGAAGGAAGGAAGGAACCGGCCCGAGCTCAGGACCCCAGAAAGCACGCCTCAGGATTTGGGTGCGTCGGAAGAGCCCGCGACCCCGTTCGGGGCGCCATCGGAAGGCATCGGGGTGGACACGTCAGGCACCGGCGACCCGTCCACCGACTGCTGCGGCAGCGGCGCCGGGCCCGAGGGAGCGTCCGCCCCCCGAGGCAGTTCGCCGTTGGCGCGCGGGGCCTCCAGCGGGGTGTGCGGCGGCCGGCTGACCCCGGCCGCCGCATACGCACCCGCCTCGTCCAGCGTCTCGTGCTCCAGCAGCGCCACCACGATGGCTTCCAGCTTGTCGCGGTTCTCCGACAGGATGCGCACCGCCACCTCGTAGCACTCGTCCACGATCCGGCGGGCCTCCTCGTCCACGGTGGCGAGGGTGGCGGGTGAGGCCTGGGGCTGCTGGCCGTCATTCGGGAGGATGGTGAGCGGGCCGACCTTGGCGGACATGCCCCACCGGCCCACCATGCCCCGCGCGATCATGGTGACCTGCTCCAGGTCGTTCTCGGCGCCGGTGGTGATGATGTCGTACACGACCTGCTCGGCGGCCATGCCGCCCAGGGCGCCGGCGATGCGGCCGCGCAGGTACTTCTCGTCGTAGGCGTAGCGGTCGGTGTCGGGCGTGGACAGGGTGACGCCGAGCGCCCGGCCGCGCGGGATGATCGAGATCTTCCTGACCGGGTCCGCGCCGGGCTGGAGCATGCCGAGCAGCGCGTGCCCGGCCTCGTGGTAGGCGGTCCTGACCCGCTCCTCCTCCGGCATGACGATGCTGCGGGCCGCGCCGAGCTGCAGTTTCTCCAGCGCGTCGGCGAAGTCGGCGGTGCCGACCTTGTCCTTGCCGCGCTTGGCTGCCAGCAGCGCCGCCTCGTTGACGAGGTTGGCCAGGTCCGCGCCGGTCATGCCGGGCGTGGTCTTGGCGAGCTGGTCGAGGCTGACCTCGGCGGCCAGTGGTACGCCGCGGGTGTGCACCTTCAGGATGGCGCTGCGGCCGGCCGCGTCGGGCAGGCCGACCTGCACGGTCCGGTCGAAGCGGCCGGGGCGCAGCAGGGCGGGGTCGAGGACCTCGGGCCGGTTGGTGGCGCCGATGACGATGACGCCCTCCGCGCCGGAGAACCCGTCCATCTCGGTGAGGATCTGGTTGAGGGTCTGCTCGCGCTCGTCGTGCCCGCCGAGGCCGGAGGCGCCGCCGCGGGCGCGGCCGATGGCGTCGATCTCGTCGATGAACACGATCGCCGGGGCGACCTTGCGCGCTTCCTCGAACAGGTCGCGCACCCGGGAGGCGCCCACGCCGACGATCATCTCGATGAACTCGGAGGCGCTGGCGGAGAAGAACGGCACGTTGGCCTCACCGGCCACGGCGCGGGCCAGCAGCGTCTTGCCGGTTCCGGGCGGGCCGGCGAGCAGCACGCCCTTGGGCAGCTTGGCGCCGAGCCTGCGGTACTTGCCCGGGTCCTTCAGGTAGTCGACGATCTCGACGAGTTCGTTCTCGACCTCGTCGATGCCGGCCACGTCGTCGAACGTGACCCGGATCTTGGAGCTCTCGACCGGCTTGGCGGCCTTCGACTTGCCGAGCCCGCCCAGGCCGCCGCCGCCCATCATGCTGGCGCCGCGGCGCATCACCCAGATCCACAGGGCCGCGAGCAGCAGCACGGGCAGCAACGACAGCAACAGGTTCAGGAAGAGCCCGCGCCCGCCGACCGGAGTCGACGTGATGTTCACGCCCGCGGCCTTGAGCTGGGCGTCCAGCTGGTCGGTGTTGGCGAACACCGGGATCTCGGTGTCGAACTTCGTGTACTGCTTCTTGTCGTCGGGGTCGGTCGCCGCCGCCTTCAGCTCACCCTGGACGGACGTGCCCTCGGCCGAGATGTCCTTGACGTTGTTCGCCGTCACCTGCTTGGTGAACTCCGTGTAGGAGATCGTCTCCACCGGCTCGCTGTCGAAGAACGAGGAGATCAGGAAGAAGCCCGCGTACACCACGAGCAGCGTCACGACGAAGCGCCACCAATTGATCTTGGGACGTCCGGTGCCGGAACCACCCGGGAGGCCCTCGGCGCGCCAGGGCTTCTGCTTGTTCTTGTCCTGCTCCTGAGGCGGCCCAGAGCGTTCCACGGCGTCACTCCCCCAAATCGCCGCATCCATGATCTCTACCCTAGAACACGGGCACCAGAGACGACGCGGTAGATGTCACGCCAACGCTTACGTTGCGTGTCCGGTATCGAAGCGAACACCAGTCCCGGCTTGGCCATTCCCCCGTCCAGTACGACGACGGCGGCGACAGAGGACCGCTTGCCGTACTTGACCTGGTAGATCGTCGCCCAGCCGCCCTTGACCGGCTGGGAGGTCAGCCAGCGGACGGTGGCGCCCTTGGGGTGGAGGTTGAGTGTCCAGCGCGCGGCCAGCAGCGCGGTGTCGCGCGGATTCTTCTGCGCCTCGATCGGGACGGGGCAGCTCACGATCAGGCCGCGCTCGGCGCGGCCGCGCAGCTTGGGGAGCACCTGCTTGCTGGTGAACGGCGCGCCGCGGTGCCGCTTCCAAGGCCTGCCCAGCAGGGGTACGGCCACGCCGGTCCGCTTGTCCGCGAGCACGCGGCGTCCCGGCTTGGGCAGCACGGCCTTCTTCGGCTTGCCCGGCACCTCCGGCAGCCGGGCATCGGCGTAGAAGGCCTCCATGGCCGTGTATCCGGGTGCCAGGGACGCGCCGGGCGAGGGCGTGGGCCGCGCCGCCGCCTGGGAGACCGACGGCGCCGGGCTGGGCAGCGCGGGCACCGCCGCGGACGGGCTGACGACGGGCTCGGCCGTACCGGCGGGATGGACGGTCGCGGCGGGCGGAACAGCTCCCGGCGTCCCGGACGGAGTGGCCGACGCGGTGGCCGACGCGGTGCCGGGTGGGGTGGCGGACGAGGTCGGCGGGGCGGTCGATGGCGCGGCGACCGGCCGTTCCGCGACCTCGTCCGGCCGGGAGGGAAGTGCGAGCACGACAGCGACGACGGCGACCGCCGCCGCGACGAGCACGGCGAGCCCGCGATAGACGTCCCGCATACGCAGGTCGCCGATGCGGGAACGCCTTGGCGGGGAGGCGTTCTTCGGCTTGTCCGCCGTTGTCACACGGGAACCCACGGTCCCACCTTCCCCATCGAGCACGACGGGAGCGTACGACAAATCCAGCTATTGCGTGCAAGAAGCTATGGAAGTGTCATCATGGCAGGGTGCACCAGGTGGAGCTCCGATTCCATCCCGCCTCGCGGGAGACGCTGACCCACACCAACCTGTCCGCGGTCCGTCACGACGGCGCCGGCCTCTGGCTGGCCGGTGACGAGACCGCCACGATCGAACACCTCGCCTGGAACGGCGAGCGCTACGACGACCAGCGCACCTTCCATCTGGCCGACTACGTGGACCTGCCCGCCGGACCCCACGACGAGGCCGACATCGAGGGCCTGGCCAGGACCGACGGCCAGTTGTGGCTGGTGGGTTCCCACAGCCTCAAACGGCGCAAGCCCAAGTCCAAGGACCCGGAGAAGGCGGCCAGGCGCCTGGCCACGGTGCTGCGCGAGGAGAACCGGTTCATCCTGGTACGCCTCCCGCTGGACCCGGTCACCAACAGCCCGCTGCCCGGCGAGATCATGTCCGGCAAGGAGAACCTGGCCCGGCACCTGGACGACGACGAGCATCTCGCCCCGTTCCTGGCGCTGCCCGGCAAGGACAACGGCCTGGACATCGAGGGCATCGCGGTCATCGGCCGCCGGGTCTTCCTGGGCCTGCGCGGGCCGGTGCTGCGGGGCTGGGCCGTTGTGCTGGAGGTCAACCCCGTTCCCGCCGACCGCGGCAGGCTGAGGCTGGCGACGCCGTACAAGAAGCACTTCCTGGACCTGGGCGGGCTGGGCGTGCGGGACCTGTGCCCCTACGACGGCGACCTGCTGCTGCTCACCGGCCCCAGCATGGACCTGGACGGACCGGTGCGGGTGGTGCGCTGGCGGGCGGGCAAGCACACGGACGTGGTCGGCGCCCAGGACCTGGAGACCGTCGCGGAGCTGCCGTTCGGGATCGGCTTCGACCATCCGGAGGGCCTGGCGATACTGCCGGACGGGCGGTTGATGGTGGTCTACGACTCGCCGGGCCCGCACCGCCTCACCCCGCAGGGCGGCGTGCTGGCCGACATCATCGCGCTCTAGAGCCCGCCAGCCAGGGCGCTTCCGCCACGAACGTGCACGAGCCCGGTGCGATCTCGGTGAACCCGGCGTCGCGCACCACCGGCAGCCCGCTGCCCGACAGCGCGTCGAAGCGCTCACGCGAGGGCGCCAAGCGGACGGAGACGGCCAGCCCGCGCGCGCTCCAGGCCGCCCGCTCGGCCGTGCCACTGGCCCACCAGGCCAGCTGGGCGGCGTGCCCGGCCTGCGCCATGGCCTTGCCCGCGCTCATCTCCAGCGCGGGGTTCTCCCACAGCACGGGCGGCTCGGCGGCCGGTAGGGCGGCGCCGTCGGCCAGGTCGGTGCCGGACACCTGAAGCCGGGACAGGTCCTTGGGCCACCCGTCGAGCGGGACGGGCGGATGCACGCGGACTTCCGCCGACCGATGCTCGACGGTACGGCCGGGCAGCGCCAGCACTCGCGCCCACTCGGCCCCGCGCGCCCGGCGCACCACCTTGCGGATCTTCCCGGTGGCCTGCCAGGCGAGCAGTTCCTCGCTCCACTCCCCCGGGTCGGCCAGGACGCTCAGCACGGCCATGGCGGCCGCCTCCAGCGCGTCGGCGCGCTCGGGCGGCGCGGTCCGCTCGATCCTGACCACCAGCGGGAGGACCCTCAGTTCAAGCTCGTCGTTCATCGCTGACCAGCATGCCCGACGGCGTCCCCGCGAGCGGGCGCGACCCCCTTCCGATGGCCAGTGAGAGCGCGGCGGCGACCAGGCAGAGCGCGCCGGCGGCGTACCAGGCCAGGTCGTAGGTGCCGAGCTGGTCGCGGGTGAGGCCGGCGAGCACGGCGGCGATCGCGGCGCCGATCTGGTGGGAGCCGAACACCCAGCCGAACACCACGCCGCCGTCGGCGCCGTAGATCTTGCGGCAGAGCGCGACGGTGGGCGGGACGGTGGCCACCCAGTCGAGGCCGTAGAAGATGATGAAGACGAGCATGCTCGGTTCGGTGGTGGCGGCGAACAGCCCCGGCAGCACCATCAGCGACAGCCCGCGCAGCGCGTAGTAGACGCCGAGCAGGATGCGCGCGTCCATCCGGTCGCTGAGCCAGCCGGAGGCGACGGTGCCGACGACGTCGAAGATCCCGACCAGCGCGAGCAGCCCGGCGGCGCTCGCCTGGGGCATGCCGTGGTCGTGCGCGGCGGGGATGAAGTGGGTGCTGACCAGTCCGTTGGTGCTGGCGCCGCAGATGGCGAAGCCGCCGGCCAGGAACCAGAAGGGCCGCGTGCGCGCCGCCGACCTGAGCACCGACAGCGCCCTGACCGCCGCGTTGACGGCGGGCGGTTCCGTACGGCCCGCACCCGGCTCGGCCCCCAGCGCGGTGGTGCCCACGTCGGCCGGGTGGTCGCGCAGCAGCCACCACACGAGCGGGACGACGACCAGCGCGCACCCGGCCACGGTCAGCGAGGCCACCCGCCATCCCGGCCCCTCGGCCAGGTGGGCCAGCACGGGCAGGAAGATGAGCTGCCCGGTGGCGCCCGCCGCGGTGAGCAGGCCGGTGACCAGGCCGCGGTGCCGTACGAACCAGCGGTCGGTGACGGTCGCGGCGAAGACCAGCGCCATGGAGCCGGTGCCCAGCCCGACCAGGACGCCCCAGAACAGCAGGAGCTGCCACGACGCGGTCATGGCCAGGGTGCCGCCGCTGCCCGCCGCGACCAGCAGCAGGGCGATCGAGACCACGCGGCGCATGCCGAAGCGGTCCATGAGGGCGGCGGCGAAGGGGGCGGTCAGGCCGTACAGGACGAGGTTGATGGAGACGGCCAGCGAGATCGTCGCGGTGGACCAGCCGAACTCGCGCTGGAGCGGCTCTATCAGGACGCCGGGGGTGGCGCGGAAGCCGGCGGCGCCGAGGATGGCCACAAAGGCCACGGCCGCCACCAGCCAAGCACGGTGCAGTCTTCTCACCGGATCATGCTGATCGATCCGGTGAGAAGGCGAAAGTGGCCGGAGAGCCAATATGTGAAAGAATCAGGCCATGGTGCATCGTGTCGCGGTCGTCGTGCTCGACCATTTCGCCACGCTCGACCTCGGTGTGCCCGGACAGGTGTTCCGGGTGGCGGAGACGCCGGACGGCGAGAAGCTCTACGAGATCGTGACGTGCTCGCCCGGCGGCCTGCCGGTGCGCTGCGACGCCGGGTACTCGGTGACGCCCGACCACGATCTCGGCGTGCTCGGCACCGCCGACACCGTGCTCGTGACCGGCGTGCACGGCGGGCCGGCGCTGGTGGACGGCACGCTCCCCGGCGACGTGCGCGCCGCGCTCCAGGGGCACCGGCGCATCATGTCGATCTGCACGGGCGCCTTCGTGCTGGCCGCCGCCGGGCTGCTCGACGGCCGGCCCGCCACCACGCACTGGCGCGAGGCGGCGCGGTTCGCGTCGTTGTTCCCGCTGGTCGAACTGGATCCCGACGTGCTGTACATCGACGACGGCGACGTGCTCACCTCGGCGGGCGTGGCCGCCGGGCTCGACCTGTGCCTGCACGTGATCAGGCGCGACTTCGGCAGCGAGGTGGCCAACCGGGCCGCCCGCCGTTGCGTGATGCCGCCCTCGCGCGAGGGCGGGCAGGCGCAGTACATCGACCGGCCGCTGCCCGACCCCGCCGGCACCAGCACCGCGGCCACCCGCGCCTGGATGCTCGGCCGGCTGGCCGAGCCGCTCGACCTGACCACGCTGGCGGCGCACGCGGGCATGAGCGTGCGCACGTTCACCAGGCGCTTTCGCGAGGAGACCGGGCTGAGCCCGGCCAAATGGCTGACCGGGCAGCGGGTCGGGCACGCCAGAGACCTGCTGGAGGCGACGGACCTGCCGGTGGACGAGGTGGCCAGACGCGCCGGGTTCGGCACGGCGGTCTCCCTGCGGCAGCATCTGCACGCCGCGGTCGGGGTCTCGCCTCAGGCCTACCGCAACACGTTCACGCGGGCGGTTCAGGTCTGACGCCGCGAGCCCGCGTGCTCCTTGAGGAAGTCGACGACGTCCTCGGGCAGCGGGGTACGCAGCGCGAGCCGGAACGAACCCGTCTCCGGCTCCCGCACGATCAGCGAGTGGCCGGTGTAGACGAGCGTGGCTCGCGTCAGGTCGACCCGGACGGTCCGGTACGCGACCTTCCTGACCAGCGTCGTCCCCTCAAGCCAGGCCGCCGTGCCGCGCCTGAGGAAGATCCAGACCCCGATCAGCCCCAGGATCGGGACCCCGGCGAACAACCCCAGCGTCACCGCGGTCTGGAACGTCGTCATGCCCGCGCCCAGCGCCGACATGCTCGCCATGGCCACGAGGATCAGCACCACGAGACTGGCGCAGCCGCACCCGCTGCGCAGGCCCACACCCAGCGAGACGTCGAGCTTGATAGGGGAGGTCACGTCCCTAAAATAGCGGCGTGGTCGAATGGGTGGAGCGGCCACCTGCCTTGGAGAGTTGATGATCAATCCCCTCAACGTCCAGCTCTACTCCGTCCGCGACCCGTTGTCAGCAGATCGTGACGGAACGCTGCGCCGGATCTCCGGCATCGGCTACCGCGCGGTCGAGCCCTTCGACCCCATGAACGACCCCAAGGGCATGCGCGAGCTCTGCGACGAGCTCGGCCTGGCCATCCCGAGCACCCACGCGTACGCGCTGCTCGGCGAGGAGACCCGTCCCGTCTTCGAGGCCATCGCCACCCTCGGAGCCGAGCTGGCGATCATCCCGGGCGGCATCCCGCACGAGGAGTTCACCGGCCACGAGGGTCTGCTGCGCACCTCGGAGCGTCTGCTCGCCCTGGCGGAACAGGGCCGCGAGTACGGCGTGCGGATCGGCTACCACAACCACTGGTGGGAGATCGAGCCGGTGATCGACGGCCGGCACGCGCTCGAACTCCTGGCCCCCGAGATCTTCCTGGAGGTCGACACCTACTGGGCTTACGTGGGCGGCGCCGACGTGCCCGCGCTGCTGCGCCGCCTCGGCGACCGGGTGCTGGCCCTGCACGTCAAGGACGGGCCGGGGGTGAAGGACCAGCCGCACACGGCCGTCGGCTCCGGTGTCGTGCCGGTGCCGGAGATCCTGTCGGCCAAGCCCGGCGCGCTGCGGATCGTCGAGCTCGACTCCTGCGACGGCGACATCTTCGACGCCCTGACCGCCAGCCACGCCTACCTCAGCGCGCTGGAGGTGCGATGACCGGCGTGGCGATCGTCGGCGCTGGGGTGATCAGCGCCGCCTACCTGCGCGTCCTGGCCGACTTCCCGGAGATCGAGGTGGTCGGGGTCGCCGACCTCGACACCGCGCGGGCGGCCGCGGTCGCCGCCGAGCACGGGGTGCCGGTCTCCGGCGACCTGGCATCGGTGCTGGCGGTGCCCGAGGTCGAGATCGTGGTCAACCTCACCGTGCCGGCCGCGCACGCGGCCGTCGGCCTGGCGGCGCTGCGGGCCGGCAAGCACGTGTACGGGGAGAAGCCGCTCGCGCTCGACCTGGACGAGGGCGAGAAGCTGCTGACGGAGGCCGAGGGCTTGGGGCTGCGCGTGGGCAGCGCCCCCGACACGTTCCTCGGCGCCGGGCTGCAGTCGGCCGGGCGGGCGCTGCGCTCGGGGATCATCGGGGAGCCCGTCGCGGTCACCGCGGCCGTGCAGGGGATGGGGCCGGAGGCGTGGCATCCGAGTCCCGAGTTCTTCTACCTGCGGGGCGGCGGGCCCATGTTCGACCTCGGGCCGTACTACCTCACGGCGCTGGCGGCGCTGCTCGGCCCCGCCGTACAGGTGGCGGGCAGCACACGCAAAGCCCGTGAGCTGCGGGTGGCGGGCGCGGGACCGAGGGCGGGCACGACGTTCCCCGTCGAGGTGGCCACGCACGTGCACGCGCTGATCGACCTGGCGAGCGGGCCGTCGGTGTCGGCGACGTTCAGCTTCGACTCGGCCGTCCCGAGGCGGCGGATCGAGATCCTCGGCACCGAGGGCGCGCTGTCGCTGCCCGACCCCAACACCTTCGGCGGGCCGCTGCTGGTGCGCGGGCCGCGGGAGGCGGACTGGCGCGAGCTGCCCGTCGAGGGCTCGCAGGTCGGTCGCGGCATGGGCGTCCTGGACCTGGTCAGGTCGCTGCGTGACGGCACGCCCCACCGGGCCTCCGGCGCGCTCGGCCTGCACGTCCTGGAGATCATGACCGCGATCACGGAGTCGGCGGAACAGGGCGAGTTCCGGCGCCTGCGCACGAGCGCGCCGCTGCCGGAACCGCTGCCGGACGGCTGGCTGGACTGATCGAAGGGGGTCGGGGAACCGAAGCCGGGATCCGCGCGTTGACCCGGACATGCGTAGCTCCTTCTTCGGCAACCTCGACCCCCAGCAGGCGCAGGGCTCCTTCGCGCTGCAGAACACCAAGATGCTGCGGGTACGGCTGCCGCAGGAAGTCCTGGCCCGCCAGGGCTCCATGGTGGCCTTCCAGGGCCAGATGACCTTCGACTACGAGGGCTCGGGCGGCGTGAGCAAGCTCTTCAAGAAGGTCATGACCGGTGAGGGCGTGCCGCTCATGCGGGTGAAGGGCGAGGGCTTGCTCTACCTCGCCGACAACGCCGACGACATCCACCTGTTCTACCTGGAGAACGAGGGCCTGACCGTCAACGGCCGCAACCTGCTGGCCTTCGAGCCGCAGCTGACCTGGGACATCAACCGGGTGCAGGGGGCGGGCGTGGCCGCCGGCGGGCTGTTCAACACCACGGTCACGGGCGCCGGCTGGGTGGCGGTGACCGCCCACGGCAGCCCGGTGATGCTGGACGCGGGGCAGGCTCCGACGTTCGCCGACGGGCAGTCCGCGGTCTGCTGGAGCGCGGGGCTCCACGTGGGCGTCAACCGCACCTTCAAGGCGGGAGCGCTGATCGGGCGGGGCAGCGGCGAGGCCATGCAGCTGGCCTTCCAGGGGCAGGGCTTCGTGCTGGTGCAGGCCAGCGAGGGCCCGCCGATTCCGTCGGCTTCCTAGGCACTCAGCTTTTCGCACAAATCCCAGACGGCGTCGCGGACGCGCTCGTCCAGCACGGTCCTGGGCCACGGGCGGCGCCGCAGGTTCTGGCCGAAGTAGGCGCCGCTCACGCCGTCCACCTCCGCGCTCGCGGCGAGGTGGACGCTGGAGCGCGCGGGCTTGGCCAGGTCGCCGAAGGCCAGCGGGGCGATCAGCCTGACCAGCGGCGCCAGGGGCCGGTAGACGTAGGGGAAGGCGGACATCGCGGTCCGCCGGTTCATCGGGGTGTCGCCGTGGCCGGGGTAGACGACGTTGACCGCCACGTCGTGCTCGCGCAGCCGTTCCGCCATCCGGTGGCTCATCGCCATGAGCATCGTCTTGGTGTGGTTGTACTGGCTGAACGTCCAGCCCAGGAAGCGCTTCTCCGCCTGCAGGTTGTCCAGCTCGATCGGGGCGCCGGGGATGCCGCCGGTGACGTTGACGACCCGGCCGCCGCCGCGCAGCAGCGGGAGCAGTTCCCAGGTGAGCGTGTAGGGCGTCAGGACGTGGGCGGCGAACATCGTCTCCACGCCGTCGGCGGTCAGCCGCCTGCGGCCGGTGTTGGCGCCGGCGTTGTTGACGAGCGCGTCGAGCCGGCCGCCGCGCTCGCGTACGCGTGCGGCCAGCTCGCGCAGGCCGCGTAGGTCGAACACGTCGGCGGTCATGGCCTCGGCCCGGCCGGCGCCGCGGGCCAGCTCGGTGGCGGCCGCCTCCGCGCGGCCGGGGTCGCGGCCGACCAGGATCACGTGCGCGCCGCGGGCCACCAGGGCACGCGCCGTCTCCTTGCCGATGCCCGCGGTGCTGCCGGTGATCAGGACTGTCTTCCCGTGCATGCCATCTCCTCATCAGAGCGATGACCTAAAAGTGGCATTCAGTGCCACAAATGTCAACGGGTATACTTCGGGCATGACGGGATTGCGGGAGCGGACCAAGCGCGCGGTGCGTGCGGAGGTCGTGGAGGCGGCCAGGGGGCTGTTCGCCGAGCGCGGCTTCGACGAGACCACGGTGGACGACATCGTCCAGGCCGCCGGCATGTCCAAGCGCAGCTTCTTCCGCTACTTCCCGGCCAAGGAGGACGTGGTCCTCGGCGAGATCGACTTCATGGGCGAGCGGATCGCCGCGGAGATCGCGGCCCGCCCGGCCGAAGAAGACGCCTGGACCAGCCTGAGCACGGTGCTGCGTACGTGGGAGCAGCGCATCGACGACGAGCGGCAGGCGCTGGAGCGCCTGCGGCTGATCGAGTCGAGCCCGTCGCTGCGGGCCCGCTACCACCAGAAACGGGATGAGACGCGCGAGCAGATCGCGCGGGCGGTGGCCGCCCGGCCGGGGCTGGACCCCTTCACCGCCGACCTGCTCACCGCGGCGGCCGGGGCCGCCCTTGACTGCGTGGCGCGCGCCTGGACGCGCTCCGACGGGCGAGCCGACCGGCTCGCCCTCGTCGACCAGGCGTTCGCGCTGTTCGCCCCTACACGGGCAGGACGCTGACGTCCCCGGAGCCGGCCTTGACCGAGACCTTGCGGGTGGCGGACGGGTCGTTCTTCACCGAGACGTTGGCGTCACCGGAGTCGGCGACGGCCTGGATGGCGTACGGCCCCGCGGGCAGTTCGAGCACGGAGTTGCCGGAGCCGGTGACCAGGTTCACCTCGTCGGGGGCGGCGGCGTAGGTCAGCTTGGTGTCACCGGAGCCGGTCTTCACCGAGACCGTCTTGCCGAGCAGTCCCGTGCCCACCAGATCCCCCGAGCCCACGCTGGCCACGATCGGCCCGGTGACGCCCTTGAGCGCGATGTCGCCGGAGCCTGTCTCCAGGTCGAGCTGGAGACCCTTGGGCACCTCGATCTTGTAGTTGACGCTGCAGTTGTCCATGGCCGCCGGGCATTCGTACTTCATGACCAGCGTGTCGCCCTCGACCTTGTGCTCGGTCTTGGGCTTGTCGGAGTTCCACTTCAGCGTCTCCACGACCTTGATGGCGCCGCCGGTGCCCTCGCGGATCTCGGTGTCGCCCGAGCCGCCGGCCAGGCGGAGCTTCACCACCTTGTCCGTCACCGAATAGCCGGCCGTCTCCTCGTTGGCCGCCTTGCCGATGTTCTGCAGCCCGCACCCGGTCAGCAACACCGCGGAGGCCAGCAGGCCGCCCGCCAACACCATCGTCTTCATGACCGTCATCCTGTCGAACCGGGCCGGCACCCCGCATCCGGGTACACCCCTGACCCGCCCTCGGGGGAACCCCGGAGGTCAGCCGCGGATGCGGGCCGTGATGCGGTCCACGTCACGGCGTTCGGCCTCCGGCAGGGGCGCCCCCGCCGACGCGCGCAGCCGGGAGGCCTGCTCCAGGAGCTCGGCGGCCTCGGCGTTCTCTCCCGCCAGTGACCGGGCCCCGGCCAGGCCCTCCAGGGCGAGCGCCTTCGCGCGGGGATCGCCGCTGCTGTGCGCGGCGGCCAGCCCCGCCTCGTGCAGCCGGCGGGCTTGGCCGGCGTCGCCGCGCAGCTCCGCGACGAAGCCCAGCTCGGCCAGGAGCAGGGCCACGCCGTAGTCGGCCTCCAGCGCGCGGGTCCACTCCAGCCATCGGTTCAGGTGCGCCTCGGCGTCGTCGAGCCGGCCCTGTCGGCGGGCCACCATCCCCAGCCCCACCTCGGCGAACTGCACCCCGAACGTGTGCGAGCGCTCCTGGGCCAGCCGCAGCGCCCGCTCGTGGTGGCGCACGGCCGCCTCGTAGTCGCCCGTCAGCATGGCGATGCGCCCGAGGCCGGACAGCCGGAAGGAGACCTCAAGGAACAGGCCGACCTCCTCGGCGATCCGCACCCCCTCGGCGTGCAGGGCGGCGGCCCGCTCGTAGTCGCCGTTGACCTCGGCCAGGAAGCCCAGCGTGTCGCCGATCTGGACCTGGCCCCAGCGTTCGCCGAGCCGCCGGAAGCGGCGCGCGCTGTCGGAGCCGTGACGCTCCAGCGCGGCCAGGTCGCCGCGGAAGGTCGCCTGCCCCGCCTTGACGGCGAGCACGGCGGCCAGGCCCCACGCGTCGCCGGTCTCGGTGAAGTCGTCCAGGGCGACCTCGGCCAGCTTCTCGCTGGCCGACAGATCGCCGAAGTTCAGATGCGTGAAGGCGAGGAACCACGCCGCCGTCCCCCGGGCCCCCGGGTCGTCCGCGAGCAGGTCGAGGGCGCGCCGGCTGCGCTCGCAGCGATCCTCGCCGTCGGCGTCGAGCAGGGCGAAGCCGGTGTGCCAGGCCAGCACCCGGCCGTCGGCGGTCAGCTCCAGCACCGCGCCCATCACCCGGTGCGCCTCCCGGTGGCGTCCCCGCAGATACCAGTACCAGGCCAGCGCGGTCACCAGCCGCGCCGCGAGCCCGGCCGCGCCCCGGTGCAGCGCCTCGTCCAGGACGTTCCTGAGGTTGGCCGACTCGTCGTCCAGCCGGTCCAGCCAGCGCCGCTGGTCTTCGCCGTACAGGTACGGCGCCGCCCGCTCGGCCAGGTCCGCGTAGTGGTCGTCGCGACGGCGGTGTACCTCGTCGAGCTCGCCGGCGGCGCGCAGCCGTTCCACGCAGTAGGCCGCGACGGACTCCAGCAGCCGGTAGCGCGCCCCGTCCGCGGTCACGACCAGCGAGCGGTCCACGAGCCGCGACAGCAGGTCGAGAACGTCGTCCGCGGCCACCTCCCCGCCCGCGCAGACCTCCTCGGCCGCCTCCAGCGTGCAGCCCTCCGCGTGCACGGCCAGGCGGCGCAGCACCACGCGTTCTGGCTCGCTGAGCAGCTCCCAGCTCCAGTCGATCATCGCGCGGAGGGTGCGCTGGCGGGCGGGGGCGTCGCGCCGGCCGGACGCCAGCAGACGGAACCGGTCGTCGAGCCGCTCGGCCAGCCCGCGTACGCCCAGCGCGCGGACCCTCGTGGCGGCCAGCTCCAGCGCGAGCGGGAGGCCGTCGAGGCGGCGGCAGATCGCGGCGACGGCGGCGGCGTTGTCCTCGTCGAGTACGAACCCCGGCGCGGAGGCGGCGGCTCTGGCCACGAACAGGCGTACCGCTCCGGCCTCGCGCAGGGTGTCCAGGCCGGCGTCCGGCTCGGGCGCGCGCAAGGGCGGCACGGCCATCAGGACCTCTCCGGTCAGGGCCAGCGGCTCCTGGCTGGTGGCCAGCACGCGCAGTTCCGGCACCTCGCGCAGCAGGATGCCCGCCAGCTCGGCAACGGGCTCGATGAGGTGCTCGCAGTTGTCCAGGACGAGCAGGGTTCCCCGGCTCCGCAGCGCGCCGACCAGCCGCCGGGTGATCCGCGGCATCTCGGCCGCCGGGCTCTCGGGGGTGGGGGCCTCGTCGCGGATGTCGAGGGCGGTGGCGATCGCCTCGGCGACCTCGGCGGCGTTCGCGCTCGCCGGGCGGTGCCGTCCCGCGAGCTCGACCACGAGCGCGCCGGCGAGGCCCCCGGCGGCGGCCAGCGCGAGCCGGGTCTTGCCCACGCCGCCGGGGCCGGTGAGCGTGACCAGCCGCGCCGTGCCCAGCGTCGCCCTGACCTCGGCCACCTCCTGGTCCCTGCCGATCAGCTCCGACGGGGAGATCGGCGCATGGGGCCGCAGACGGGGCGCGTGTTCGAGGATGGCCTGGTGGAGGGCGGTCAGCTCGGGGCCGGGGTCGAGGCCGAGCTCCCCGGCCAGCTGGGCGCGCAGGTCGGCGAAGGCGGCCAGCGCCTCGGCCTGCCGGCCGGAGAGGTACAGGGCCCGCATGTGGGCCGCGCGCAGGCGCTCGCGCAGCGGGTGGGCGGCGGCGAGCTCGGCCAGCTCACCCGCGAGCGCCGCGTGCTCGCCCAGCTCCAGGCGGGCCTCGGCGCGTTCTTCCAGCGCGGTCAGCCGTTGCTCTTCGAGGCGGGCGACCGCGGCCGTGGCGAACGCCTCGTCGCGGAAGTCGGCGAAGGCGGGGCCGCGCCACAGCGCCAGCGCCTGGCCCAGGATCGCGGAGCGCTCGCGCGGGTCGGCGCTGGCCCGGCCTTCGGCCAG
The DNA here is from genome assembly GCF_044457485.1 of Nonomuraea sp. NPDC050540. Lineage (NCBI taxonomy): Bacteria > Bacillati > Actinomycetota > Actinomycetes > Streptosporangiales > Streptosporangiaceae > Nonomuraea > Nonomuraea sp. NPDC050540. The sequence continues at coordinate 123,682 of NZ_JBITHA010000001.1, read as the reverse complement.
CAGCGCGGTGAAACGGCCGCTGTCCACCGAGTCCGGGGCGGCGCGCAGGAGGTAGCCGGCGGGGCCGTACGCCACGAGGTCCTTGACGCCCAGCGCCCGCCGCAGCTGCGAGACCTTGCCCTGCAGCGAGTTGGCCGGGTCGCCCGGCAGGTCCTCGCCCCACAGGTCGGCGGCCAGGCGGTCGGCGCTCACCGGGCGGCCGGGCTCGACGAGCAGGTCGGCCAAAAGCGCGCGGACCTTCGCCTCGGGGACCCGCACCGGCTCGCCGCCGTCCGTCCACACCTCGAGCGGGCCGAGCACCCCGAAACGCATGGCGTCCAACCTACCCTCAGACGGCCCTCAGCCGACCGTCAGCGCCCCGGGCCACCCTGACCGCATGAGAACCGACATTGAGCCCAAAGCCGGTCCCAAGGAGTGGATCGGCCTGGCGGTCCTTGCTCTGCCCACGTTGTTGCTGTCGCTGGACGTCACGGTGCTGCACCTGGCGGTCCCGCACCTGGGCGCGGACCTGAAGCCGTCCAGCACCCAGACGTTGTGGATCATCGACATCTACGGGTTCATGATCGCCGGCTTCCTGGTGACGATGGGCACGCTCGGCGACCGCATAGGACGCCGCCGGCTGCTGCTGGCGGGTGCGGCGGCGTTCGGGGCCGCGTCGGTGCTGGCCGCCTACTCCACCAGCGCCGAGATGCTGATCGCCGCCCGCACGCTGCTGGGGGTGGCCGGTGCCACGATCATGCCGTCCACCCTGTCCTTGATCAGCAACATGTTCCGGGATCCGCGCGAGCGCGGGCTGGCGATCGGGGTGTGGGCGACGATGTTCTCGGTAGGCATCGCGCTCGGGCCGGTCGTGGGCGGGCTGCTGCTGGAGCACTTCTGGTGGGGGTCGGTGTTCCTGCTGGGCGTTCCGGTGATGGCGATACTGCTGGTGGCGGCGCCGTTCCTGCTGCCGGAGTTCCGTGACCCGGGGGCCGGGCGGCTGGACCCGCCGAGCGTCCTGCTGTCGCTGGCGACCCTGCTCCCGATCACCTTCGCGATCAAGGAGCTTCCCGTGTACGGCCCGCGTCCGCTCCCCCTGATCGCCCTGGCGGCCGGGCTGGCGGCGGGAGCGGCCTTCGTGCGCAGGCAGCGGCGGCTGGCCGACCCCCTGCTCGACCTGAGGCTGTTCGGCGACCGGGTCTTCCGCGGCGCCCTGCTCATCATGCTGATCAGCCTGGCCACGCTGGGCGCCGTCTACCTGTTCGTCACGCAGTACCTGCAACTGGTCGCCGGACTGTCGCCCCTGCGGGCGGGCCTGTGGCTGCTGGCTCCGGCGGTCGGCCTGGTCGTGACCTCCATGGCCGCGCCGCTGCTGGCCAGGCGGATTCCGGCCGGGCACGTGCTGGCCGGGTCGCTCGTGCTGTCGGCGGCGGGGTTCGCGCTGATGACGCAGGTGACGGCGGCGACGCCGCTGTTGCTGCTGGCCGCCTTCTTCCTGCTCTACGTGGGCTCGGGGCCGGTCAGCGCGCTCAGCACCGACCTGGTCGTGGGGGCGGCGCCGCCGGAGAAGGCGGGGGCGGCCTCGGCGCTCGGCGAGACCAGCGGCGAACTGGGCCTCGCGCTGGGCATCGCGATCCTGGGCAGCGTCGGGACCGCGGCCTACCGGGGCGCCATGACCGGCTCGCCCGCCCTGGACGGCGTGCCGGCAGCCGCCGCAGAAGGAACGCGCGAGAGCCTGGCCGCCGCGGTCGCGACGGCCGGCGGACTGGAGGCGCCGCTCGCCGGGCAGGTGCTGGGGGCGGCGAAGGAGGCGTTCACCGGCGGGCTCACCACGGTCGCGGCGATCGGCGCGGTGCTCATGGCGGGGGCGGCCGTGCTCGCGGTGGTCACCCAGCGCCGCTCGTGACGTGTCACAGAAAGGGCCCGGACCTCCTCTTGGCGGTCCGGGCCCTTCAGGCGTCGGTCAGGACTGGCGGCCGCTGGTGGCGGCCACATACTGCAGGTCCTGGTTGGGCAGGCTGGACTTGACCTCGAACGGGGAGACGACCTTGGCGGTGGTCTTCCCGGCCCGCACGATCGAGGCGCTGTGCCTGCCGTACGCCAGGGGGAAGGTCGTGGCGGTGATCCCGGCGGCGACGTCGGCCTTCTTGGCCGCCCCGCCGATGGCGACCTGCACGGTGGCGGCCCCGGTCAGGAAGGCGAGGACCTCGACGGTGTCGCGCGGAGTGCTGGTGCCGCCCCTCGGGACCATGAACTTGGTCTGCGAGCCGCCAGAGGGCCGTTGCGCCGCCTTCTGCAGGCGGTGCGTGAGGTAGACGGTGTCACGGACGATCGCCGGCGTCTTGCCGGTCTTGAACTTGGTCAGGTAGTAGGACGTGAGGTCCAGGTACGCGCCGCCGTTGTGCGTGGACGGCGTGAACTGGGTGCCTTCCGAGAAGTCGTTCCAGGTGGTGAGCTGCACCCAGTCGGCCCCGCCGGTGATGGACTTGTCCCACGTCAGGCGGAGGTTCTCGGTGTTGTTGGCCTCGTCGTAGATGCCCTGGTTGGGCCGCTCGTCCTGGACGGAGACCGGTTGCATCCAGATCTTGCCCAGATCGTGGGCGAGGTTGATGTTGGAGGCGATGCCCGCCTGCTGCGCGGGGCTGCGGTTGCCCCAGTTGGAGAAGCCGTAGCTGATGGGCGCGTACGCCTTGGCGTGGGTGGAGAAGTTCAGGAAGACGGGCACGAACGCCACCTTGACGCTGTGCTTGGCCTGCATGATGTCCATGAACTCCTTCCACCACGAGACCGGCTGGTTCTCCGCCTTGAACGGTGAGACGACCAGGCGCTTGTCGGCCAGGCGGTAGACGGTGGAGTTCTGGGCCAGCTCGGCCATGGAGGCGGCGAGCTGGGCGGGGGTGACGCTCTTGAGGCCGTTCATGTCCGGCATCAGGACGATCTTGAAGCCGGGGTCGACGTTCTTGGCGGCCTGGACGAGCAGCTTGAGCCGGGTCCAGTGCTGGCTGGTCAGCGAGAGGACGTCGACGGTGAAGCCGTCGAGCCCGGCCGTCCTGGCCAGGCGGATCTCGCTCTCCATGTCGGCCAGTTGCCAGTCGCCGGTCTTGGGCGCTCTGGGCAGGGGGCGGTCGCGCAGGAGCCCGCCGTAGGCGGCGTGCTTGCCGCTCTCACCGGCCGGGTTGAGGTAGTTGCGGGCGTAGTAGTCCTCGGCGCCCGCCTTGTTGTCCAGCGAGATCGGGTACGGCGTGAAGTAGTGCGCGAACACCTTCTTCTCCGAGGCCCGCAGCGTGCTGATCGCCGGAAGGTCGAACGGCAGCGGCCCGGCGGGCACCGGCGGCTTGTCCGCGGCGGTGTAGGTGATGACCAGGCGCGGCGGGACGGCGCCGGTGGCGGTGGCGCGCGAGGAGTGGAAGACGCCCTGGACGCCGCCGGTGCTGGTCAGCGCGAAGGCGTACGTGCCGTCGCCGGTCACCGCGCCCGGCAGGTCGATCTTGGCCTGCTGGCCGGCGGTGAAGCCGGTCCTGGTGCCGGCGGTGGCGCCGAGCGTGGGCCGGTCGGTGTAGAGAACGTGCTCGTCCCATGCGGACGTGGTCTTGCGCACGGCCAGCGCCGTGTCGGTGGTGCGCACGGAGTGGATCTCCAGCGCCGCCTTGACCTCGGCGCCTTCCGGGATGCCGGTGACGTTGAAGCGCACCAGGCCGAAGCGCTCGTTGCCGGCGCCGTTGAAGGCCGACATCCAGGTGAAGTCCGCGTGATCCGCCGTGGGACTGGTCTCGCTGACGTAGGTGTCGGCGGAGGCCTGCACTGTTACGGTCTTGGGCTCGGCGGCGGCCTGTGCGGAGGCCGGCGGAGCACTCATGATCGCGACGGCCATCGCCATGACAGCGGATAACCAGGGCTTGCGCAGCATGTGATCTCCGGGGTGTGGGGTTTGCTGCGCGTGATCTTATTGCCCGCCTTGCCATGAAATGACCCGAAATATCAACATCCGGTCAGCCGTTTCTCCGCGGAGTACTATGAACAAAAAACCAGATTGTTCATACGGAAGGAGGCACGATGAGGGACGACCTGCCGCGCATCACCGTGGGCCAGGGCCCGCCCCTGGTGGTGCTGCTGTTCACGCCTCGGGCAGCCAACCCCGCCGGGCTCGCCCGCTGGTCGGCGATGCGGATGCTCAAGCCGTTCACCGAACACTTCACCGTCCACCTGCTCAACCGCCCGCCGGGGCTGGCCCCCGGCACGACCATGGCCGAACTCGCCGCCGTCTACGCCGGCGGCTTCGACGGCCCCGCCCGGGTGCTGGGCGTCTCCACGGGCGGCTCGGTCGCGCAACAACTCGCCGCCGACCACCCCGACCTGGTCGAACGCCTCGTCCTCGCCGGTACGGCAGGCACGCTCGGCCCGATCGGCAAGCGCGCCCAGCGGGCCTACATCGACCGCGCCCGCCAGGGCAGACGCCCCAGCCCGGCCCTGGCCGAGCTCGTCACCCCGTCACCGCTCGCCCGCGGACTCCTGTCCGGCCTCCTGTGGCTGTCCGACGGTTCGGCCGACCACTCCGACGCCGCCACCATGCTCAACGCCGAGGACGGCTTCGACCTGCGCGGCAGGCTGGCCGACATCAAGGCGCCCACCCTGCTCGTCCACGGCGAGAAGGACGTGGTCTACCCGCTGGAGCTGGCCAGGCAGACGGCCGCGGGCATCCCCGGCGCCCGCCTGATCGTCTACGCGGGCCGAAGCCACAGCGCCACGTTCACCGACCGCCGCTTCGCCCCCGACGCGCTGGCCTTCCTCACCTGAACACCGAACACTCACCTGATCACAGACCCTCACCTGATCGCCGAACCCTTCTCCGGCGCCACCCTGCGCAGGGTCAGCACCCTGCGGCGGCGTGAGGCGGCCGTCCTGATGAACGACCCGGCCTGGTTGACGTGCGGGAACGGGAGGGCGGGCGCCGCCGTACCCAGGAACTCGCACAGCGGCGCCCAGCCCTCGCGCACGTCGAAGACCAGCAGCCGATCGGCGGGCACCTCGGCCATGACGGCGTCGTTGTGCCGGCGGAAGACCTCCATGGCGTGCTCCGGCTCGCCGAACCGGCCGCCGAAGGTGTCCTCCCAGATCAGCCGCTGGGCCAGGGCGCGGCGCCTGGCCAGCGACGGGTAGAACGCGTCCTCCAGCCGCATGACCAGGCCGCGCACGCCCGGCTTGCGGGCCATGAAGTGGTAGATGGTGCGGTGCGCGCTGGCGTACCAGCGGGCGGGGTCGCGTACGGTCAGCACGATCTTCGCCTTCGGGAACGCCCCGGCCAGTTCCCGCCAGAACGAGCAGGCCGGCCAGTCGCAGGCGGCCCGGAAGCCGGTCAGCAGGTCCGGCCAGTCGACCGCCTCACCCCGCACGGCCGCCTCCCACCTCGGGATCAGCTCCTCGCGCTCGCCCAGGGACGACATGTGGTGGCAGGGCCGGTACCCGAGCGCTTCCAGCGCCAGGCGCAGGGAGTAGGTACCGGTCCGCCCCATGCCCGCGCCGATGACCTCGACCATGAGACCGCTCCTCTCATGGTGCACAACGGGCGGGCGCGGAATCCGGTTCAACATTGAAGGAGTTGACGTGGACGTCAAGGGTCGTTCATCCGCGCTTCAGCGAATGGACGCCGGGCATCGCTAGCTTCCGGGTGCCATTGCCACACTTTTGATCGTTAGGAAGCGTCGTGTCCCGTTCATTGATCGCCGGGCTGGCTGCCGCGGCCGCCCTCACCACCGTCGCGGCCGCCCCCGCCGAGGCGGCGCCGCGGCCCAAGGTCACCTCGGACGTCGTCCTGCCCGCGCCCGCCCTGGCCGACTTCGAGAAGGGCCTGGTCCAGGACGACCGCGGGGTCAAGCTCGGCGGGATCGGCAGCGGCCTGTACCCGGCCGGCCGGCGCGGCGACTACTGGATGGTGACCGACCGCGGCCCCAACGGCGAGCCGAAGGTCAACGGGGAGAAGCGGCGCACGTTCCCGGTGCCCGAGTTCGCGCCGGCCATCGTGCGCGTGTCCGTGAAGAACGGCAAGGCCGCGATCACCAGGACGATCACGATCAAGAACACCGACGGCACCCCGATCACCGGCCTGTCCAACCAGTCCGGCCACGACGAGGTGCCCTACGGCTGGGACGGGCAGGAGGAGCTCGCCTACGACCCGGGCGGCCTGGACACCGAGGACATCGTGCCCGACGGGCGCGGCGGCTTCTGGCTGGTCGACGAGTACGCGCCGTCGCTGGTGCACGTCGGCTCCGACGGGCGCGTGCTGACCCGCTACGTGCCGAAGGGCCTCGGGCTGAAGGGCGCGAAGTACCCGGTGAAGGAGACGCTGCCCGCCGTACTCGCCACCCGGCAGCAGAACCGCGGCTTCGAGGCCGTTGACGTGTCACGCCGCGAGAACGCGCTGTACGTGGCCGTGCAGAGCCCGCTGGCCAACCCGGACAAGAAGACCGGCAAGGCCTCCGGCACCGCCCGCATCCTGCGCGTCGACCTGCGTACCGGCCGGCCGACCGGCGAGTGGGCCCACACCATGGAGAACGTCGCCACCTTCGACCCCAAGGCCGAGCAGGGCGACATGAAGATCTCCGCGCTCACCGTGCTGTCGCCCGGCCGCCTGCTGCTGCAGGAGCGTACCGACGCCGTCGCCCGCCTCTACACCGTTGACCTGCGCCGCGCCACCGACCTGGCCGGCGGCGGCCACGACGACCCGGCCACGAAGCCGTCGCTGGAGTCGGCGCTGCCCGCCTCGGTGAAGCCGGCCAAGAAGGAGCTCGCCGTCGACCTGGCGGCCATCCCCGGCCTGCCCGGCAAGATCGAGGGCGTGACCCTGCTCGACCCCAGGACCCTCGTGATCGCCAACGACAACGACTTCGGTCTCGGCACGTTCGGCGAGGACGGCCGCCTGATCGACTCCGGCGTCAAGAGCCACCTCGTCACCATCCGCCTGCCCCGCCCGCTGCGCTGACCGTTCCTCTGCACCCGGAAACATCACCCTCTGTTACCTGCTGCGACGCCAGAATCTTTAGGAAAGTTTCTTGATTGTTGGCGGATCGTGAGTCAAGCTTGATCTTGATCATGAAGCGGTGGCCCGCACCCCGCGGGCCACGCAAGCACGCAGGAGGACGCTTGATGCACACGAGAAGGCTCGGTCGTGCCGGAGTCGCCGCCGTCGCCGCGACGCTGACGATCCTGGGCGCCGGCACCATGGCACACGCCGAAACCCCCGCCTCCGCGCCGAGCGCGGCCGTCGCCTGCCAGCCTTCGGGTGCGCTGGCAGTCGACGGCGCCGAGCTCGACGTCAACAGCCCCGCCCCCGGAACCGGCAACTGCTTCACCTTCACCGGCCAGGTCGGTGACAACCTCACCGTCGGCATCTACCTGCCCGGCGGCGCCGGCGAGCGGATCGGCTTCCACAGCAAGCTGATCGTCCGTGACCCGTCCGGTCAGGTGGTCGCCCAGTACCAGGGCGGTCACCCGCAGGTTCAGGCGATCTACCGCCTGGCCGTACCCACGCTGACGACAGCGGGCACCTACGAGGTCGAGGTCGCCCCGATCACCGCCGACGGCCTGCTGGCCGCCCGCGTCCTGCTCAACTCGGTGACCGACCTCGGCAGGGTGAACATCGACGGCCCCGGCAAGCTGGTCCACCTCAAGCGGATCGGCCAGGAGCAGCGCATCACCTTCGCCGGCACCGCCGAGCAGTGGGTCCAGCTCGACCTGGCCGGTTTCGACTTCGAGACCGGCACTCCCGGGCGCGAGGCGGGCGTCTGGTTCGAGATCTGGAACAAGGACCAGACCCGGCTGCTCTTCCGCGACGTGCTGCGCGCCAGTGGCCGCCGCGAGCTCGGCCCGCTGCGCGTCGGCGGCGACTTCGTCATCCAGGCGTGGTCGGTGTGGGGCTCCGTCGGCGGTGTGACCGTCTCGGTGCCGAGCATGCCTCCGCAGAAGTAACCTGCTGAACCGTGCGACGGCCGTCCCTCCGGGGCGGCCGTCGCCGTCTACCGTCACCATGACGGATTCGCCGGCCCCGCCCTGGTCCGTAATTTCTTCCTCAGAAGGAAACACGACCTCGAAAGGACCGCGCCATGGTCACCACCACCGCCCCCGCCACCACCACCGACGCCAAGCTGCTGCGCTTCGCGCTCCGCCTCGACGCGATCGGGACCGGCGCCAACGGCCTGCTCTACCTCGGCGCCGCCGCCGTCTTCGGCGGGATGTTCGGCCTGCCCGCCGCGCTCCTGTACCCGATCGGCGTCTTCCTGGCCGCCTTCGGCGCCGTCCTGCTCGTCCTCGCCGCCCGGCCCGCGATCAGCAAGGCCGCCGTCGGAGTCGTGATGGCGGTCAACGTCCTCTGGGTGCTGGCCAGCGCCGAAGCGCTGATCGCCGGCTGGTTCCCGCTGACCGCTCTCGGCACCGCGCTGGTGATCGCCCAGGCCGCCGCGGTCGCGGGCTTCACCGCTCTGCAGTACGCCGGTCTGCGCAGGGCCTGAGCCGCCCTACCATCGAAGATCGTGAAGGATCTCGAACTGCTCCGCCAGGAGATGCGGGTGCAATGGGACATCGACGGCCGGGACCGCATCCGGGGCGGCGGCGAGGACCTGGCCGTCGCCGTGGCCCCCGACGGGACGATGGCGGCGGCGGTGGCCGAGACCGTGCCGGACGAGAAGGCGCGCCCGCTGCTGAAGAGGGTCACGGACGGCCCGCCCCCGCCTCCCGGTCGCCCGCCCGCGCTCGCGCCCGGCGCGACGGTGTCCGGCGGCCCCTGCTACCTGGTCTCCCCGCCGGTGCGCGGCGACGTCCACGTGGACGTGCTGCGCTCCGACCGCCCGGCCGACGCCGACCTCGTCCGGGACCTGCGGCCGGGCAACTGGGAGCCGGAGGAATGGGCCGACCTCGTCGGCGGCGGCCAGGGAGCGCCGTGGGCGATGGTCGTCTCGGCCGGCCGGGTGGTCTCCATCTGCCACACACCACACCGGACGGCCGCCGGAGCTGAAGCCGGCACCTGGACCGCGCCCGGCTTCCGCGGCCGGGGCTACGCCGCCGCCACCACCGCCGTCTGGGCGGACCTGCTGGCTCCCGGCTGCCCGCGCCTGTTCTACAGCACCACCGCCGCCAACCGCTCGTCGCAGCGGGTGGCCGAACGGCTGGGACTACGGCACATCGGGTGGATCTGGCGGTTCGAGGGGCTCTAGGGTCATGCGGGTGGGCGAACCGTTCGGGCAGTTCGGGCAGTACACGGCCATCGAGGTTCTCGGCGAAGGCGGTCAGGGCACCGTCTACCTGGGACGAGCCCCCGACGGCACGCAGGTGGCCATCAAGGTGTTGCTCGGCCAGATCGCCCGCGACGACGACGCCCGGCGGCGCTTCCGGCGCGAGGCCGAGGCGGCCCGGCGGGTGGCGCCGTTCTGTACCGCGCGGGTCCTCGACGTCGGTGTGGCCGCGCGGCCGTACATCGTGAGCGAGTACGTCCCGGGACCCTCGCTCGACGCCCTCGTCCGCCGCGACGGACCCCGCACGGGAGGCGGGCTCCAGCGGCTGGGCGTGGCCACCCTCACCGCCCTGGACGCCGTCCACCGCGCCGGGATCGTGCACCGCGACTTCAAGCCCAGCAACGTGATCATGGGCCCGGAGGGGCCTGTCGTCATCGACTTCGGCATCGCCAGGGCGCTCGACCAGACGGCCACCAGCGGCGTGCTGGGCACACCCGCGTTCATGGCGCCGGAGCAGTTCGGCGGCCAGGGGCTCACGGGGGCGGCCGACCTGTTCAGCTGGGCCGCCACAATGGTGTACGCGGCCACCGGTCGGTACCCGTTCCGCGGCGAGACGATGCCCGCGCTGATGCACGCGATCCTGACCACCGAGCCGGACCTGTCCGGCGTACCCGGCGAGCTCCTGCCGTTGCTGCGGGCGTGCCTGGCCAAGGAACCCGGCCGGCGCCCCACCGCGGCCACCGCCCTGGGCACGATGACGGCGCTCCCCGCGACGGGCCGGCCGACCGTCACGGCACCGTCACCGCCTGCTGCCCCGCCGACCATGGCCGCTCCGGTGCCGCAGGCTCAGGCCCGGCCGGCCATCGCCGCCCAGGTGCCACAGCCGGCCGTCGACGTTCCGGTGCCGGAGGCGGCGTCCGGTCCCCCTGGCGCCGATTCCCGTCATCACGCCCCGGCGGCCGGGATGACGAGTCTGGCCGGGGCGGTGTTCGCGCTGGTGGCCGTCGCGCCACTGCTCTACTACAGCGTGCTGTTCGCCCTGGCCACCCTGGAGCACGGCCCGGCCGGTTCGGCGGAGCCGTACCCGCTGGACATGCCCAGGGCGATCGCGTTCTCGGTCGTGGTCTGCCTGCTCTGCGTGGCGGTGCACCACGTGTCCATGGCGGCGGCGCTCATCGGGCTGCTGCACATTCCGTTGTCTGTGGTCTTCGCGCTGCCGTCGCTGCCGGGGGCGACGCGGGCGGCGTTCAGGGAGATGGCCGGGTTCGACGTGATGGCGCTCGTGTCGCTGTCGTCCGTGCTGACCGCGCTGGTACTGCTCGCCACCGCGCTGCCGCAGTGGCGCTGGAGCCGGCTGGTCGCGGCGCCCGCCGTCGCCGGGAGCGCCCTCATGATGATCGGCGGCCTCACCGGCGTGCTGGCCGAGCTCCGGCTGGCCGGGCCGCGGTCCGGCGCCTACACCACGGAGGCGCTCGGACGGCTGGCCATCGGCCTCTGGGCGCTGGCGGCGGCGGGGATGGTGGTGGCGCAGGCCGTACAGGCTAGACGGCGATCTTCCGGGCCGCGCCCTTTCCCGCCCGCAGCACCAGCAGGGCGGGCGTGAGCAGGGTCCACGCGCCCAGCGTCACGCTCGTGACCATCGACTCCAGCTGAAGCAGGTCGTAGAGGACGTCAGGGAGCGAGCCGGGCAGGCGTACGACGAGGAAGCCGAGGGCCTCGACGGCCACCAGGCCCCCGGCGGCCACACCGAGCAGCGCGACCACCAGGCTGAAGCGCCACAGCAGGAGCGCCGACACCGAGATCATCAGCCCGATCAGCACCCCGGGCACGACCGCCAGCAGGAACGCGGGCAGGTCGTTGTCCCCCAGGGCGAACCCCCAGAAGACGAACACCAGCGCCGGTAGCACCGTCATCGCCATGCAGATCGCCGCGCCCACGCTGTGCCGCCAGGCCGCGACGGCGTAGGCCGGGATGTACAGGAGCAGCGACACCACGCTGATCGTGAGCCAGGAGGTCATGCTCAGGAACGTCTCGTAGTCGTCGTCGATCCAGTCCGCCACGGTCTCGAAGGTCTGGCCGAACAGGCTGAGCGCGACCACCGCGCCGCAGATCAGCGCCGTCACCGCGGCGATCCGGTGAACGACGTCGGCCGCCGGGCGCCCGGCCCTGGCCACAGGCGCCGGCGGCTGCCACGGCGGCGGCCCGGCCTCCAGGCGGACCGTCCCGGCGGCGGGCACCGTCCGCGGCCCGGAGACCGGCACCGGCACCGTGGGCATGGCCTGCGGTCCCGAAGGCGCCCCGGTGAGCGTGGACAGCAGCCCGTCGGCGGTGGGCCGCTGGGCCGGATCCTTGTTCAGGCACGCCTGCAGCAACGGCCGGAGATCGTGGGGAACGCCGGACAGGTCCGGTTCCGCGGTCAGGATGGAGTGCATCAGGGACGGCATCGTGTCCCCCTTGAACGCCTGCTCCCCCGTGGCCGCGAACACCATCGTGCTGGCCCAGCTGAACAGGTCGGCCGCCGGCCCGGCCACCCCGCCGGCGAACTGCTCGGGCGCCATGAACGCCGGCGTCCCCATCACGCTGCTCGTGGCCGTCTGGTCGAGCGCCCGCGCGATCCCGAAGTCGATGACCACCGGCCCCTCGGCGCCCATGATCACGTTGCCCGGCTTGAAGTCGCGGTGCACCACACCGGCCCGGTGGATCGCGGCAAGCGCGGTGAGCGTGGCGACGGCCAGCCGTTCCAGCCCGCTCCCGAACCGCGCCCCGTCGCCCTTGACCATCTGCTCCAGCGACGGCCCCGCGATGTGCTCACTCACGATGTACGGCCGGCCGTCCGCGACCCCCACATCCAGCACCCGGGCGGTACAGAACGGCGCCACCCGCCGCGCCGCCTCCGCCTCCCGCAGGAACCTGCGGTGCGCGTCCTCGTCGGCCACCTGGGCGTGAAGCACCTTCACGGCCGCCTTGACCCCGGCGCCGTCCTCCCCCAGATACACCGATCCCTGCCCACCGCGGCCGAGCACTCCGCTCAGCGAGTAGACGGCGATCTGACCAGGGTCCGCGGCGGCGAGGGGCAACACGCAGACGACCTTAGTGGCACCTCACCGCCGCGGCCACCCGCCCCTGAGCCCGGCGGATCCCGGACGCGCGGCCCGCCCGCGCCGGAAAACCGGTTGCCTCCGGCGTGGGCGAAGTCCTAGCTTGTGGCCGTCGTCCGTGCATCGGGGAGGAACATACGTGTTCGACGCCGCCGTCCACGCCTATCTCAGGTCGGCCGCCGGGGAGGGGGCTCGCCGGGCCGGGCCGTTCACGGTGCGCTTCGACGAGCACGACGACGCGCTGCCGTTCAACTACGCCGTTCCCGACGACGACGTCGTGCCCACCGCCGGCGAGGTCGGCGCGCTGGTCGCGCTCTTCCACGAGCACGCCCGCGTGCCGCGGCTGGAGTACGTGCCGCAGGCCGCGCCCAAGGTGGAGGCGGCGGTGCTGGCGGCCGGCTTCGAGCCCGAGGGACGCTACCCCCTTCTGGTCTGCACACCCGCCACCGTGGTGGACGCCCCGGTGGACCCCGCGATCGAGGTGGCGCCGGTCACCGCCGACGCCGGCCTCTGGCAGGCCGCCCGGGTCATGAACACCGCCTTCGACGCCCCTGACGCCACCGAGCACGACGTCGCCCGCATGCGGCGCGTCCTCGACCGCGGCGGCCTGGTCGCGGTCGCCACCGACACCACGACCGGCACGGCCGTCGGCGCCGGCCAGATCGGCGGTCCCCACGAGGGGGTGGCCGAGGTCGCCGGGATCGCGGTGGCGGCCTCGCACCGGCGCCGTGGCATCGCCGGCGCCGTCACGGCCCTGCTGACCCGGGCGGGAGCGCCCACGGCGTTCCTCACCCCGGCCGACGACGCGGCGGGCCGGGTGTACGCGCGTGTGGGCTACCGGAAGGTCGGCGAGATGCTGCACATCTCGCTGCGCTGACGCGGGGCTAGCCGACGAGGGTGCACGCGGTGACCGGTCCGGCCGAGACGCGGTCGCTGATTCCCGCCTCCATGCCCATGAAGGAGCTCCGGACCATGAACTCCAGGACGGCGGTCTGACCCAGTCCGACCTTGGACGGGTCGAGGCGGAAGCCCGCGCCGCCGCTCTCCTCTTCGCCGGACTGCGGGGCGGCCAGGCGTACCCCTTCCACCCAGGTTGTCGAGCGGGGCTGGGGTGAGCATCTCTTGCCCTCGGGGATGAAGTCGACGATCGCGTTGAAGCCGCGGGCCCGGAGTTCGGCCTGCAGGCCCTTCGGGTTCTCGGCCTGGTAGATCTTGACGGTGATCGTGCCGTCGGGGTTGTCGGTCACCGCGTAGGCCGGGCCGGTGTTCAGCAGGACGGCCGCGGTGGCGGCGGCCAGGGCCAGCGCCGCCGCGGCGGGGACGAGCAGTCTCCTGCGGCGGCGGGGCCTGGGCGGCCTGCTCGTAGTCCAGACCGGCCCAGACGCACAGCGCCACCACGTCCTGCTCGGGGCGGCGGAGCCGGTCGAACGCCTGCCGTACCGCATGGATCTGGGCCGCGGCGGCGGCGCGGTCGGCGACCTGGTCCGCGAAGTCCGGCACCAGCGCGTCGGGCGGCAGGCGGTCGGCCAGCGCGCGCCGGCGGCGCTCACCGCGCCGCGCGGCGCGCGCCAGGTTGGTCGCGATGCCCAGCAGCCAGGGTCGCAGCGTCCCGCCGTCCGTCTGGATCTTGCGGCGGGAGCGCCACGCCTGCCCGAACGTCGCCGCGGTCACGTCCTCCGCCGTCGACCAGTCGCCCGTCAGCCGGTACGCGTGCGCGTAGACCTGCTGGGCGAATTCGTCGAACAGCGCCGAGAAAGCGTCGTGATCACCCGCCCGGAGGCGGACGCGCAGCGAAGGCTCCACACTGATAACTGTCCGCCAGAGGGCCCCGGGTTCCGTAATGTTCGGGTTCATGAGCTTCGCCGGCACAGCGCGGCCGCGACCCCGCTGGTACCACGCGCAGACCGACCTGGACGACTTCGCCATCATCAGCTACCGGGTGGACGCCGACGCCCTGGCCCGCCACCTGCCCGACGGCTTCACCCCGATGACGCTGGACTTCGCCGACGGCCCCGGCGGCCTGGTCTCGGCCGTGGCGTTCAGGGACCGCGACTTCCACTTCCGGTTCCTCCCGCAGGTCGGCATCGACTGCGGCCAGATCAACTACCGCGCCTACGTCACCGCGAACGGCCGGCCGGGCGTCTGGTTCTTCGGCACGAGCCTCGACCATCCCGTGGTCCTGATCCCGCAGCACCTGTGGGGCATGCCCTGGCGCCGCGACCGCATCCGCATCGGCGCCGACTGGACCGGCAGCCCGGCCCACTGGCGCCTCGACGCCGGCGACGCGCGCTGCGAGGCCGAGGAACTCCCCGAACCGCCCGCCCGCCTGGACGGCTTCGCCGGCGAAGCGGACTGGCTCGAACGGCTGACCCACCCCATGGACGGCTGGTACCGGCGCCGGGACGGCGGGGTCGGCGTCTATAGCATCTGGCACCCGGTCATGCGCCCCCGCTACCTGACGGCGCGCTCGGCCCGGTTCCCGGTGTTCGAGCGCCTCGGGCTGATCACCGCGGACGCCGCCCCGCACTCGATCCTGGCGCAGCGGCATCTGCCGTTCGACATCCACACCCCGCCCCGCCGTCTCTGATGCCCCTTCGGTCAGCGACGCGGGCAGCTGTAGGGCCACGACATCGCGGTGATCGTGTGCGTCGCCTGGAACGTGCCGCGCTGACCGGGAAAGACGCACCGCTCCACGAGCACCACCGACCCGCCCTGGCGCGGATCACCGTTGGTGTAGGAGGTCTCCAGCCGCCTGACACCGCTCGTGGCGTCCGCGGTACCGCAGGAGAGCGCGAGCGCGCCGGCGAGAACGAACGGGGCGGCTCTCATGACGTTGCGCACAGCGACAACACTGCGGGGATCATCTCCCGCCGGGTACCTCGCACATCAGAGGACGGTCAGCAGCGGGTGAGCCACTGGTGGGAGCGCGCCATGTAGGTCCCGGCGAGATTGCCCTGCGCGTGGACCGAGGTGCAGCCCTTGCGGCGCTGATGGTCGCGCTCCATGTAGAAGGCCAGGGCATGGTAGGGGTCCAGCTCGTTCGCGTTGTTGAACACCGACTTGATCGGCCGGGTCAGCGCCCACTCACAGCGCCCAGGCCCGGCCGCCCAGTCCTTGCTGGTCTCCGTCCAGCTGCACATCTCACCTTTGCCGTCGTTCTCCGAGAAGAAGCACGCGCTGTTCTCGGGACAGCGGTAGTACCCGGTCGTCCCCGGCTGCTCCCGCAGACCCGCGGCGCCGAAGCCCGCGAGCGCGCCGACGACCAGCGCGGCGGCGGTGACCGCCAGGAGCCGCGGACGCCTGCGCCGCCGCGGGGTGGTCGCGGCGGCGGCGGACGCCACTCGGGGCAGCAGGGCCGCGCTCGTGTGCGCGGCGCGCTCCTCGTGGGTACGCGCCAGGCAGTCGCGCACGATCTGCCGCCAGGGCTCGGGCAGATCCGGGGACAGCCGGATCCGTTCGGCGCCCCGGCCGTAGGCCTGCACGGCGTCCCGGCGAGCGGCCGGCGTACCGCCGGGAAACGGGTGCGCGCCGGTCAGGAGGAGATGGGCCATGATCCCGAACGCCCAGACGTCCGCGCTGGGCCGGATGACCTGGCCCCGCTCGCCGATCTCGGACCAGAGCAGCTCCGGCGCGGTGTAGTCGGGGGTGGAGAACGCGGGCGCGTAGGCGTGCGTACCCTCCATCTCGGCGGCCAGGTTGAAGTCGCCGAGCCGTACCGAACCGTCCGCCATGAGCAGCACGTTGCCCGGCTTGAGATCGCCGTGCACCCACCCGGCGGCGTGCAGGTCGGCCAGGCCCTCGCAGACCTGCGCCAGCACCACCGGCCCGCCCGGGACCGGCGCCGGCGCGACGAGCGAGATGAGGGAGATCAGCGCGTCCAGCGAGCTCTCCGCGCGTTCCAGCACGAGGACGGTGGCGCCGTCCAGCTCCGGCTGTCCGGCGTCGTCGACGACCAGGGTCTGGAACATCCGGATCAGGCGCGGGCGGCGCAGGGTGCGGTGGAGATCCACCTCACGGCGTACCAGGTCCTGGTAGTGGCGCAGCCGGCGCGGGGTGCCCGTGCCCGTGGGCAGGAACTTCAGCGCCGCCACCGCGGGCAGGTCGTCCGACGCTCCCACGCGGTGCGCGAGATACACACTGCTGAACGCCCCGGTGGCCAGCGGACGGCGTACCTCCCAGTCGCCGACCCGATAGCCGGAGGGGACCGGGACGGCGAAGAGCCCGCCCGGCTCCCCGATCACGTCGCGGCCCCGTCCAGCAGCGCCAGGTCGTCCTCACCGGCCAGATCGAACCGCAGGGCCAGCGAGACGAGCGTCGCCTTCTTGCTGTGCAGGCGGGATCCGCGGTCCGCGGTCTCCGGTGCCGGCTTCAGCCGTAACTTGACGGCCAGGTAGTCGATGTTCCACTGCACGGACGTCCGTGACGCGTCTGGCCACGTGGGCCGTAAGCGCCGCACCAGCTGCTCGACGGTCGGCGGCGGCGTGTGCAGTTCGCCCCGCAGCCGCGACTCGCACAACGCCACCAGAACCAGGAAGTACCGCGTGCCGCGGTCCAGCGGGAACGCCGGCGTGGTGAGCGCACCCGCCAGCTCGCGATCGTCCACGGTGCGGTAGTCGTGCCGCGGCGCCCACACGTCGAACCCGAGCAGTTCCTCCCCCGCGGGCAGCACCACCCGGGAGAACTCGAACGGCACCGGCGCCTCGGCCCGCCCCGGAGCGATCTTGATGTGCTCGCCCGCGCCCTCGGGGTTCTCCACCACGTACGTCTGGCGACGGCTCAGATTGCTCAGCGTCCAGAAGGTGCCGGTCGCCGTGACCTCTCCGGCGACCCTGGACACCCCGCCGTGGGCGATCGTCAGGTGGGCGCCGGTCCCCGACGGAGCCCGCCCGAAGACCAGCGTCTCCCCCGGCGCCAGCCGGATCTGCTCGTCCGGCCCCGCGCAGCCCTCGGGCACGACGATGATGCTGAACATCCACAGCCCCTTCCCCGCGGGGGAATGGCTCCCTCACTGAGGTCTGGTCCGTTTCAGCGTAGCCGTGGAGATCGAACGCGCGACACCGCTACTCCGTGATGCGGACGTTGCGGAACGAGACGGTGTCACCCGTCCCGTGGTTCTGCAGGCCGATGTGCCCGTCCTTCAGCGAGCGTGCCGGGTCGGCGTTGGTGTAGTCGTTGATCTTGACGCCGTTGAGGAAGACCTGGACCCTTTCGCCCTCGACCTTGATCTCGAAGGTGTTCCACTGGCCGGGCGGGTTCAGGGCCCTGTCCCGGGCGGCGATGTCGGCCGCCTTGAAGCCGTAGACCGAGCCCGTGGTGCGATCCGCCGCGTCGGTGGCGTCGATCTGGATCTCGTAGCCGTTGTTCACCGCCGACCACGGGTCGGTGCTGGCGGGGAAGCCGATGAAGACGCCCGAGTTGTCGTCGCCGGCCATCCTCCAGTCGAGCTTCAGGGAGTAGCCCCCGGTGTACTGCTTGGCCTTGTACCAGTACAGGCCCATGCCGCCGGTGGAGGTCAGGGTGGCGTCGGCGTTGGTGAACGACCCCGGTCCCGCCTGCTCCCAGCCGGTGACCGAGCCGTTGTACAGGGTCGTGTAGCCGGTCTCGGGCCGGCAGTCCGCCTGGGCGGCGCCCATGGCGTACGCGATGCCGCCCTTCAGGTGCTGCAGGAAGGCCGGCTCGGAGTAGGACGCGACCGTGTGGCCCAGGCCGGTGTAGAACGAGCGGCCGCCCTGGTAGACCTTGCACCAGGAGATCGGGTGGTCGCCGCCCATGGTGCCGCCCGTGTAGGAGGTCTCGTCCAGGGTGGCCAGGACGCGGGCGGCGGGCCTCGGGTTGGTGCGGAAGTTGTACCACTCGTCGGTCCTGGTCACGGTGGCGCCCAGGTGGGCGGTGGCGGGGTGTGCCCGGTCCCCGACGTTGATCCTGGCCTGCTGGATCGCGGGGTGGGAGGCGAACCAGGCGCCGGCCAGCTCACCGTAGAAGGGCCAGTCGTACTCGGTGTCGGCGGCCGCGTGCACGCCGGCGTAGCCGCCGCCGCTCCTGATGTAGCCCTCGAAGGCGGCCTGCTGCTGGGCGTTGAGCACGTCGCCTGTGGTGTTGAGGAAGACCACCGCCTTGTAGCCGGCCAGGTTCGCGCCGGTGAAGGCGGCCGGGTCCTCGGTGGCGGTCACCGCGTAGCCCATGTTCCTGATCGCCTGGATGCCCGCGGGGATCGAATCGTGACGGAAGCCCGCCGTACGGCTGAAGACCAGCAGGTCACCCGCCGCCGGCGTCGGCGGCGAGAACCGCTGGGCAGCACCGCCGTTGCACGCCCTGATGACGAGTTGCGCGCGGTCGGTGGCGTCCAGGCACTTGCCCAGCGCCTTGAACGCGCCCGCGTCGACGGTCCACTTCTGGGCGGCGGTGGCGTTGCAGGTGTAGATCTGCACCCGGGTGCCGTCGGCGGGGTTGGCGCCGGCGACGTCCATGCACTTGCCGAGCGCCTTGACCGTTCCCGGGCCGGGGTCGATGGTCCATCGCTGGGCCGCGGACTGGTTGCACGCGTACATCTGCACCTTCGTGCGGTCCGCCGGGTTGGCGCCGGCCACGTCGACGCAACCGCCGGGTCCGCCGATCGGGCCGGTGACGGGCTGGGCGACGGCCTCCCTCGACAGCGTGAAGGAGTCCACGTCGAACAGCGCGCCCGTTCCTCCGGTGAAGACCAGGAACAAGCCGGTGGTGGCCGTGGTGAGGCCGGTCAGCGCGGCGCGCACGTCCACGAACGTCTCCCAGCTGCCGGTCTGCGGTACGGCCACCCTGCCCGCGACCGGTCCGGTCTGCGAGCCTGTGCGGATCTCGACGGTCCCGCCCGCGCCGCCGGAGGAGACGCGGAACGTGGCCGACCTGGCGGCGCTGAGCTCGTACGGCGTGAAGGAGATCCAGTCACCCGCGTGGATGTCGCCGACCGTCTTGCCGCCCTCGGCCGCCGCCTTGTTGTACACCCCGATGCCGGAGGCGTTGGTGTAGTGCTCGGCCTGCCGGTGCCTGGGCTGGAGGGTGACGGACTTGCCGGTGGTCAGGTTGCCGTCGTCGGTGTAGGAGGCGTTGAACACGGCGAAGATGTTGGCGGCGCTGTCGTGCTCGCCGTCGGTGGGGATGGTGAGCGTGCCCTCGCACCCGTTCGTGGAGGTGATGGGGTGGCCGTGGCTGTCGTGGCCCAGGACGTACGACACCAGGACGGTCGCGCAGTCGACGGCCCCGTCCTCCGGGTCGGTGACGGTGACCTTGAACGGCACCGTGTCGCCCCACTCGAACAGCTGGCCCTCGCGCGGCAGCTGGAAGGTGATCGCCGGTGCGGTGTTCCCGACGGTGATCGGTACGCTCGACGTGCCCGAGTTGCCCCCCGGGTCCTCGACGACCAGGGTGGCGGAGTGGGTCCCCTTCGCCGTGTAGGTGTGCGTGGGGTTGGGCTCGGTGGAGGTGGCGCCGTCGCCGAAGTCCCAGGCGTAGGTCAGCGGCTGGCCGTCGGGGTCGGCCGAGCCCGCGGAGGAGAAGGCCACGGTCAGCGGCGGCTGGCCCGAGGTCTTGTCGGCGGCCACCCGGGCGACCGGGTTGCGGTCGCGGCCCTTCACGTACTCGATGCGGTAGAGGGCCGAGTTGGCGTCGCCGCCGAAGTAGCCGGTGCCGTAGTCGAGCACGTAGAGCGCGCCGTCGGGCCCGAAGGCCAGGTCCATGACCTGGGTTCCGGTCCACGGGAACGCGGAGATGTGGTTGTCGGCGAGGCTGACGGCCTTGATCCACCGGCGACCGAACTCGCCGAGGAACACCATGTTGTCCAACTCTTCCGGAAATTTCACAGCAGAGTTGAGCAAGGGGTCGTAATGGTAGACAGGTCCGCCCATGGGTGACTCGGACCCCGTGCCGAACTCCGGCGGGCTGCCCGCGTCCCCGCCGTACCTGATCCACGCGGGCAGCGCGGCGGGCAGCGTGCTCAGGCCGGTGTTGCGGAAGGAGTTGTTGGCCGGGCCGCCCGCGCAGTCGTACGTGGCGCCCGACGGCCCCGAGGGGAAGGTGTACTCGTTGTAGGTCTCGGCCGCGGTGTTCGTCCCCGTGCAGTACGGCCAGCCGTAGTTACCGGTTCTGCCGACCTTGTCGAACTCCACCTGCCCGGAAGGCCCGCGACCGGGGTCGGTGCTTCCCGCGTCGGGTCCGTAGTCGCCGACGTAGATCACCCCGGTGGTCTTGTCCACGCTCATCCTGAACGGATTCCGGAACCCCATGGCGTAGATCTCCGGCCGGGTCCTGGCCGTGCCGGGGGCGAACATGTTCCCGCTCGGGACGACATAGGCCCCCGTAGCCGGATTTACCGTGATCCGGAGGATCTTGCCGCGTAAGCCGTTGGTGTTGCCCGCCGTACGCTGCGCGTCGTAGGCCGGATTCCGGTTGGTCCGCTCGTCAAGCGGCGCGTACCCGGCCGAGTCGAACGGATTGCTGTCGTCCCCGGTCGACAGATAGAGATTGCCCTGGGCGTCGAAGTCGATGTCTCCGCCCACATGGCAGCACATGCCCCGATCAGCCGGAACGTCCAGGACCTTCTTCTCGCTGGCCACGTCCAGCGTCCAGTCGGGCTTGACGGTGAACCTCGACAGGCGGTTCACCCCCTGCCAGGCGCTCCAGTCCGTTCCCGTCGCGGGAGCGTCCCCGGCGGGAGTGGACAGCCGGGGCGCGTAGTAGAGATAGATCGTGCGATTGGTGGCGAAGCCGGGATCGGCCGCGACCCCTTGCAGCCCTTCCTCGTCGTGGTTGTAGACGCTGAGCGCGCCCAGAACCTTGGTGTCTCCAAGCCGGTCCGTACGCCGGAGCGTCCCGTCACGGGCGGTGTGGATCACCGACAGGTCGGGCAGGACGGCCATGCTCATGGGCTCACCCATGTCCGGCACGCCCTTGGCGAGCTCGACGCGCTGGTAGTCGGCGGGATCGATGGCCTCGTGGGCGTACGCGGGCGCGACGGCCCAGGCCGAGGATAAGACGATGGCGCAGAGTAAGACCGTGCCTTGACGAATCATGCCGGTGTCCATTCGCAGGGGGGTGGCGAAGTTTCGCGGCGCTGCGCCGTAATGTAAGTCGGTTCTCACATCACGTCCATCACTTTCGCCGCAAATCGACAGAAGTCTGCCTTCACCCCAGGAAAAGCCGAAAAGTCAGGCGTGTCCGGGCTCTTTCGCCTCCTGCCCCCGTGGGACAAAATCAGTGTTCTCCGTCGAGTGTCGGCATCGACAAGGGGATGAGCACGTGACCCAGCCCGGTACGGCCGCCGCCCCGGGGCGGACTCCCGCGTGGCGCTACGCCATAGGGATGTTCGGCACCTCGATCCCGATCAACATGATCAAGGGATCGATGATCTTCTTCTACGTCGACATCCTGGGGCTCGACGTCCGCGCGTACGGCGTGGTCATGGTCGTCTACGCGGTCATCGACGCGCTCGACAACCCGCTGCTCGGCCACCTCTCCGACCGCACCAGAAGCCGGTTCGGCCGGCGGCGGCCATGGCTGCTGATCGGCGCGCCGATGCTCGCGGCCTGCATGATCGCCTTCTTCTCCGCGCCCAGCTCGCTGGAGGGTTTCGGCCTCGTCCTGTGGTTCGCGGTGTTCGCGATCCTGTGCGAGGCGTTCGACTCGATGCTCAACGCCAACTACGGCGCCCTGCTCCCCGAGCTCTATCCGCGCGAGCGCGACCGCGCCGTCGCCAACAGCCTGCGCCAGGGCTTCCAGCTCGTGGCCCTGGTGATCTCGCTCGCGGTCACCCCCTTGCTCACCACGCAGGTGTTCGGCACCGAGAAGTCCACCGAAGGCTTCCAGACCACCGCGATCATCTACGGCGCCATCGCCGTCGTCGTGATCGTGTTCATGGCGCTCAGCGCCCGCGAGAACCCCCGCTACTCCACGCAGGAGAGGCTGCTGCCCAGCCTGTGGTCGATCGTCCGCAACCCGATCTTCTGGAAGGTCGGGCTCACCGGCGCCTGCTACGGCGCGGCCATGGCGCTCGTCCTGGCCGGCATCCAGCTGTACGTGCGCTACTCGCTTGGCCTCCCCGTCGCCAACGCCCTCTACCTCCAGGGCATCGTCATCCTCATCTCCGCGCTCGGCCTCGTCGTGTGGACGCGCGTCATCGCCCGCCGCGGCGCCCTGTGGGCCTGGCGCCTGTCCTTCGCGATCCTCGCGGCCAGCTTCGCCGCCCTGTTCTTCGCCACCGACCTCGTCACCGCCGTCGCCGCGGGCGCGCTCGTCGGCGCAGGATGGTCGGGCATGCTCGCGACGAACGACCTCATCGTCGCGCGGGTGCTGGACGCCGACGCCGCACACAACGGCGAGCACCGCGAAGGCCTGTTCCTGTCCGCGTTCGGCTTCTTCGGCCGCCTGAACGGCATCGTGACCGGACTCGCGCTCACCTCGCTCGGCGTGTTCTTCGGCTACAACTCCGGCAACGACCCCGGGGCCGACCCGGGATTCGCGTTCCGCGTGTACCTGTGCGTGTACCCGTTCGTGCTGACCACGATCGGCGCGGTGGCCGCACGATTCATCTCGATCCCGCCGGCCCCATCACCCGAGCCCGGCTCTCCCGGCTCTCCCGGCTCTCCCGGCTCTCCCGGCTCGGAGGAACCCCGATGACCCGTCGCGTCGTCATCACGGCCGACGATCTCGGCCGGGAGGCCGGGACGACGGAGGTCATCATCGCCCTGCTCGCCGAGGGGCAGGTCAGCGCGACAACCCTCATCCCCGTCTCGCCCCACGCCGACCAGGCCGCCGCCCGGATCCGCGACCTCGGCCTCGTACCGCGCCTGCACGTGACGCTCACCAGCGAGCACGGACTCCCCCGCTGGCGCCCCCTCACCGGCACGACCACCCTCCCCGACCCGGACGGAACCCTCACCGACGACCCCTTCACCCTCGGCGCCCGAGGCGAGACCGAGGACGTCATCCGGGAAGCGGACGCGCAGTTGCGCTGGATGCACGACCGCGACCTCCCGCCCGTAGCCGCCGACTCCCACTCCGGCACCTTGTACGGCCTGCACGGCCGATCCTGGCTGCCCCCGGCGCTGAAGTGGTGCGCGCACCACGGCCTGGCCTTCCGGCTGCCCCGCGACGCGGAGCCGTACTTCGGCGGCCCCCTGCCGCCGGAGCCGGCGGCTGCCCACGAGAGCGCCGTCACCCTCGCCGACACGCTCGGCGTGGCCATCCCGCAGACGATCGCGACCAACCGCCGGACCGCTGCCGAACTCGGCTCCTACGAACGGCTCCGGGATGACTACCTGCGCCGTCTGGCCGACCTTCCCGAGGGGACGAGCGAGCTGTTCCTGCACCCGTCCGGTGAGGACGCCGTGAACGGACCCGACGGAGTCGTGCGCACCTGGGAGACCCGGTTGCTGCGTGACCCCGCCTGGCACAAGGCCCTTGAGAGCGAGGGCGTCGAGGTCGTCGGAGGCTGGTGGTAGCCGCCTCACGCAGGGACAGGGGAGGCGGCGAACCGTCGGGACGTCAGGGTGCGTTGAGCGAGCAGATGCCGGCCGGCCGCCGTTCGGCCCACGGGCGCAGCTGGCGCGGACCTCTACTGTCGAAGGCCGGTCGTCTCGGGACCGGCCGGGACGGCGGTGGTTCGAGACCATGTCCAGGCGGAGCGCAGGATGAAGGCCAGGAGCAGCACCTCGATTCCGATGGAGAGGCCGTAGAAGAGGGCCCAGTCCCAGGACTCCCCTACCGCGTTGAACACCGAGTACGGGATGTAGAGCGATGCGACGACGAGGTTCGTGGCGCGGTTCACCCGGGCGGGCAGCGTCATGGAGAGCATCACCATCACGGCCGGGATCGCCACGGACGCGAGCATCGCGGTCAACAACGTCGGGCTGATGTCGAACTCAAAGACGACGCCGGCCCGGATGTTGTCGACGGTGCCAGGCTTGTAAAGGTGGAAGTAGTCGACGTAGATGTAGAGGAACATGAAGCTGGTCCATGCGGCGGCCAGTTTGACCTGCACGGGGACCGGCGGGTTGGCGAGCAGGTTCGGGGCTTTCGTCCGGACGGTCATAGGTTCTTCCTTCGAGAGGAGCGGTCCGTCCGCCGGGGTGGCGGCCGGTTGGGGCGTACATACGCACGGGGTTGGGTCGTGCTCGTCGGTCCGGCCGTCAGACGGTGACGACGACCTTCCCCCCGGGGTGGCCGACCGCGAGGTAGCGGAGGGCGTCGGCTGCTTCGGCGATCTGTACGGCGAAGCGGCGCTGGCCGCCCCGACGTGCCCGTGACCAGCACCGTCTGGCCCGGTCGAACGTTCGCGATCATGCGCGATGCCTGCAACGCCGCCATGTACCGAGGCCGCGCCCACCTGGACGAGCACATCGCCTCGACCGGACAGCGGTAGCCCGGCCTCGGACGAGTCGAGCACTGGGGGGCGGCCCGCATCGTCGTCGCCCCGGGCGTGCTCCGGCCTTCGATCGCCGTTCGATTCCCACACGAACCTCCTCACGCCCGAGCCGCGACCCTCGCCGGTTCGTACACTGTACTTCGTACGCCGTACTACGGTAGTACGCTGTACGATGGCCGTACGCTGAACGATTGTCAAGCCGTTCGAGGGAGCGAGGAGACCCGTTGCCTGCAAGGGAACGCCGCCAGGTCGCGTCGGATGCGGGGCTGAGCAAGAAGCGGGTGGTGGTCGAGGCGGTCCGGCTCGCCGACCGCGAGGGGGTCGGCGAGCTGAGCATGCGCCAGCTGGCTCGCGCGCTCGGCGCGGGCGCGATGTCGCTCTACCACTACGTGGCGAACAAGGAGGACTTGCTGGACGCCATGATCGACGTCGTGTTCGAGGAGATCGAGCTCCCGCCCGAAGAGACCGACTGGCAGTCGGCGATGCGACGTCGGGCGGCATCCGCCCGGCAGGTTCTCGCACGTCACCCGTGGGCGATCGGCCTGATGGAGTCACGGACCTCGCCGGGGCCCGCCAACCTCCGCCACCGCGAAGCGGTCACCGCCTGCCTGCGGAGGGCCGGCTTCCCGGTCTTGATGGCGACGCACGCCAACTGGCTGCTCGACAGCTACGTCTACGGTTTCGCCCTGCAGGAAGCCAGCCTGCCGTTCGACACCGTCGATGAGCTCGCGGACATGACCGAGGACGTCTTCCTGCCCCAGCTTCCTCCTGACGAGTTCCCCTACCTCAACGAGTCCGCCGCGGTGCTCGCCGCCGCCGGCTACGACCCGGCGGAGGAGTTCACCTTCGGCCTCGACCTCGTCCTGGCCGCCCTCGAACCCCTGAGAGTGCCAACGTGAGCCTCCGTCCATGATGTCGTTATGTGATCGTCTGGATTTGTAGTGGCACCGCCCGTCTGCGGGTCCAGTTGCGCTGGGATGGCGCGGCGACTTGAGCGCATGCCGTACCCGAACGACTGAGCCGACTCCCAGGGCATTGATCGAACCGGTCCCCACGGTATGGAAGGCGGCGCGCCCCTCGGTCAGCGGCCACTCCATGACCCGCTGCGCTGGCACCCGCACGAGAAGAAGGGCCGATGAGCCGACCCGGGCCCGGTCGTGCTGGACACCCAGAGCGTCCACGTCGCGGCCGGCGTCCCCGCCACCACGACCGGCCGGGACGTCGCCAAGAAGGTGCCGGACGTAAGCGGGGCCTGGCCGTAGACGTGCCGGGCCTGGTCATCGCGGTCGTCGTGCCCGCGGCCTCAGCGCACGAGAACCCGGCCGGGATCGCCCTGCCGGACCGCACCAGCACCTTCGATGCCGGGCAAAACCGCGCAAGCCATGCGCCGAAGGCGCGGACGATCAAAACGCCCGAGCGCAGCGAGGACCACATACCAGGGCGGGATCCAACCGCCCAACCGGGCAACGGGTGGGGCCCCAGAAGAACGCGCGTAGCACCATGCCCTTGGCGAGAAAGAAACGCCCGGCCGGAGGGAGGACCTTCAGGGGGCGAGCTTCAGCTCGACCGGAGAAACGCCTGGAACACCAACGCGCGAAGCGCGCCCATGTGAAAGACCTTGCCTGTGGACCTCATCGTCGCCTACTCGAACACCAGGTTTCAGGAGATGACGCTGCACCAGCCGATCGTCCGCTGAAGAGGGCTGACCATGCCTGACCGGTCGGGCATGATCCTTCCTGGGAGACGAACCTCTTGCGCTAGCCTGTCGCTCCGTGCGGTCGCGTCACGGCGATCACGTCCACCAGTCGTCCCAAGCCGTCGAAGTCCTTGGGGTTTGCCGTGAACAATGGCAGTTCATTGCTGGCGGCCGTAGCAGCGATCATCAAGTCGGCGGTCCGGCTCCGTGGCTGTCGGCCTTGCGCGTACACCACGGCGCAGAGCTGCCCGAACATCCGGGCCGCCTCAGCGTCGTACGGCAACGGATCGCCGAACGCCGCCTCGGCATGCTGGAGCACCGCGACTCTTCCGGCACGCTTGACCACATCATCGGTGGCGTACGGGCCACGTGACAGTTCACCGAGTGTGACAGCCGTGATCGCCGACTCCATAGGTAGTTCGGCGGGATTGAAGAATTTAAGGGCGGCCACGATGTTCGTGTCCAGAACGCCCCGCTCATGTCGGCTCACAGGCCGGTCCCCTCGAACGGATCACGCAGGTCATCGTCGATCGCCGTGTCCAGATCAGCCCGTACCTCGTCCCAGTCAACAGCCGGGGCGGTAGCGAAGACGCCCTGCGCCTCGGTTGTAGGAACGAATCGGCGACGTTTGATCGGCTTCACTTCGGCGAGCGGCTCACCGTTGATCGTCAGAATGTAGCGCCTTCCCTCACGCAAGCCGCGCGTGACGCTACCGGAGTCGTTGACGAACTGGCGCACGCTCACCTCAGTCGGACGAGACCTCTGAGCATCCATACCTCGACCATACCCCGCGGTACCACGGCGTACCACGGATCGCTAAGTGGTTCACCGGTTCGAGCAGCCAAAACAGGCTCCAGCGACGTCTCGCCGCTGCTGCCATCAGCTCTCGGCCTGTGAGTTCAGCGTCTTGCGCCCGCATTCCAAGCGCCAGTTCAGCGCCTCCGACGACTGAACTTGCTGACTGAACGCGCAAACCGCGCGCCGAAGGCGCACACGATCAAAACGCCGAGCGAAGCGAGGACCACAGACCAGGGTGGGCTCCAACTGCCCAACCACCCAACTGGGCAACGGGCGGGACATCGAAAGAACGCCCGTGCGAAGCGAGGACGACCAGGTGTCGGGGCCGCGCCCCGACTGGAAGAACGCGCGAAGCACCCTGCCTTTAGCCCGGAAGACGCCCGACCGGAGGGAGGACCTTCAGGGGTCGAGCTTCAGCTCGACCGGAGAAACGCCTGGAACCTTGAACGCGCGAAGCGCGCCCATGTGAAAGACCTTGCCTGTGGAGCTAAGGGGATTCGAACCCCTGACCCCCTCCATGCCATGGAGGTGCGCTACCAGCTGCGCTATAGCCCCATGCCGCATCACGGCACCGCATCAGTGTATCCGACTCCCAGACTCCCCGAGTTCGGGATTAGCCTGCGTCACCGTCTTGCTACCGTGCGTAACGTGACGACTGTGGAGGCAGTGCCTTTGACGGCGCGGTGTGCGCGTATCTTCGCCGGGCGGGAGCATGCACTGCTCGGAATTAGCGCTATGAATGGATATTTCAGTCTTGGGGCTATTACGGGGCTGCTTCACTGGGCTCGGGGGCACTTCAAGCGGGTCGATGTGCTCGTTCCGGGGATCGAGCTGGCCGGGACGCTCGCGGCCCGGGGGGATCTGCCGCCGCACAAGGCCAACAAGAAGGCCCGTGCGGCGATCAACAACACGCGTAACCGCGTGGTTCACGCGCTTTCCGCCCTCGAAGCGCCGGACGTCGGCGTCTACTCCTGGACCGAGCTTCACGACCGGCCCGCCTACACCGGCCTCCGGAGCCGCCTGGACGAGCTCTATCTGGGCGATTCGGTCTTCCGCGAGCTCTGCGACGCCGCGCTGGAGCCCGTGCTGGGCACCTCGCGGCCCACCGCCGACCAGGTCCGCGAGGCCATTCCGTTCCTTTTGTCGGAATTGCCGCTCATGCTGGATACTCCGGCGATTTTGGAGACGGAGTCGTCATTGTTCTGCTATCCGCGCATGCTCCCGGTAGCGAAGTGGCTTTATGCCGGGATGATGCCGGTATATCCCAGCACTGGTCAGGGAATGTTGACGACTCGGTTGACAGGTATTGATGCAGGTGAGAACCATTAGTCCTGAGTAATTTACCGGGGTGGGGCGGGGCGGCCATGGATCCTCACGCGCGTAACGCGGGGTATGCATTCGACAGTAGCGACATGGGTCATGACGGGTTCCTCGACGAGCACGACATGATGCTCGTCGGCGTCGCGGTCTGTGATCGGCTCAGTGTTCCCGAGCCGTCCGAGCAACGCGACGCCGTCGTCTCCGCCTACCGCCAGGCCTGGCAGCACGCCGTCGACCTCATCGGGACCGACGACCAAGGGCGCATCAGCCGCGCTTCCTATGTACGGCACGCGATGCGCCCCGCCTCCGGCCGCATGACCTTCGTGGCCCGGATCGTCTGGCCCATCGGCGACGCCCTGTGGGACGCCCTGGACACCGACGGCGACGAGCAGCTGACCCGGGCCGAGTATCTACGCCTGTTCGCGGCCTACGACGTGGCCGGCCGTACCGCCAGAGAGGCCTTCGAGCGGCTGGACGCCAACCGCGACGGCCGGCTGTCGAAGGACGAGTTCGCGCAGGCCCTGTACAACTTCTACTACGGCCGCGACCCAGAGATCCCGATCTTCGGCCGCCCGGGATAGACGCTTCCCCCGGATACGGACAAACGTTCAGGCCACCTCCGCGGCCTTGCCGATCAGGGATGACAGCTCGGTGACCATCGGGTCCTCCGCGGCCGCCGACAGCCGCCCCGCGTGCTGCGCCAGCGTCCTGAGGTCCAGGCCGAAGGCCTCCCGGTCGCGCATGTACACCGCGAAGGCCGCCGCCACCACATCCACCTGAAGCCGCACCGGCGCCTTGCTCCAGAGGTCACCGCTCAGGTCACCGACGTCCACGGCCTTCCCGGCCTCGGCCGGATTGCGGGTGTCGGGATCCTGCCAGCGCACCGTCGCCGCGGCGAGCTGGCCGGTGGCCCCCGGCTTGAGCTTGACCGAGTAGAGGGCGGTCACCGAGTGCCCCGGCCCGATCTCGCCGCCGTCCTTGGTGTCGTCCCGGAACTCCTCGGCC
This sequence comes from Nonomuraea sp. NPDC050540, assembly GCF_044457485.1. Taxonomy (NCBI): domain Bacteria; kingdom Bacillati; phylum Actinomycetota; class Actinomycetes; order Streptosporangiales; family Streptosporangiaceae; genus Nonomuraea; species Nonomuraea sp. NPDC050540. The sequence continues at coordinate 94,171 of NZ_JBITHA010000001.1, read as the reverse complement.
GCCAGCGCCCGGTTGTCGTACCCGATGAGCTGGTAGGACTCCACCGCGCGCGGGTTGAAGGCGACCTGGGCCTTGGCGTCGCGGGCGCGTAGTTCGATGGTGGTGGTGAGCTGGTTGCCGAAGATCTTGGTGGCTTCCTCCTCGGTGCTCATGTAGACGGCCGCGCCGTCGGCGTTGTCGGCGAGCTGCTCCATGAGCTCGTCGCCGTACTCCCGCCCGACGCCGACGGTCAGCAGCGTGATCTGCTTGCCCGCCTGCTCCTTGACCTTGTCCAGCAGCGACCGCCACTGGGTGTCGCCCTGGTTGGCCAGCCCGTCGGACAGCAGGATCACGCGGTTCGTGGCGGCGGCGCGGAAGGCCTTGGCGGCCTCGTCGTAGCCGAGGCGCAGGCCGGACTCCAGGTTGGTGCCGCCGCCGATGGCCAGGGAGTCGACGGCCGCGTGCAGTTCGGCGCGGGAGACGAGCGGGGTCATGGACGCCAGCAACGTGCCCTGGTCGCTGAACGCCACGATGGACACCTGGTCGCCGGGCGCGAGCTGGTCGAGCAGCGTGTGCAGCGACTTGCGCACGAGGTCGAGCCGACCGGGCTCGGCCATGGAGCCGGAGACGTCGATGACGAAGGTGAGGTTGGCGGGACGGCGGGCGGCCGCCTCCGAGGCGCGCGTCTGCAGCCCGACGCGGACGACCGCGTTGTCGCCCTCGCCCATGCGGGCACCGTCGACGTGCACGGTGAAGCCGTTGTCGGCGGGCTGCGCGTAGTCCTGGCGGAAGGAGTTCACGAACTCCTCGGGACGGATCCGGCCCGCTTCGGGCCAGCGTCCTTCCGCGAGGGTACGGCGGGCGTACCCGTAGGAAGCGGTGTCCACGTCCAGCGCGAACGTGGAGACCTGGGCCGTGGTCGTTTCCGAGTCGGTCCGGGTGGTCGCCGGCCGGGGCTGCTCGGGAGACGAGTCCCGCCTGGGCGCGACGTGGGCGGGCGCCTTGGCCTCGGATCCGGAGGAGCCGCCGCCGGGCCCGCCGCACGCGGCCAGCAGCAGCACCCCGGCCAACCCGACACCTACCGCTATAGGACGAAATTTCATGGATAACCACCTCCACGCCCTATGACGGACCCGCATAACCACTGGCCGGGCCGGAGACGCAAGCGAGCACAAACCGTGTTCACCACGTGATCGGTGTTTTCGAACCGTGACCCGTTGTGCCAGGCCAGGGCCATCCGGTAGGCATGGATGCCGTGCGCGTCTATTTAGGACTGGCCGCGAAAGGCCAGGCGATAGATCCTCGTATCCTCGACCGGGCCAGGTCCGTTATCGAAACGGCCTTCCCCGTGCCCCCCGACGTCATCCGCGGCCAGGAATGGCACGGCGCGGGCGTCTCCCTGTTCGCCTGGTCCAACGAACCCGACGACACCCGCCACCCACCCCTCCTCCACCGGCGCCCCGGCGACGGAAAGGTCACGGGAGTCAACGGCCACCTCGCCGACCCGGCCGACGTCACCCGCCTGCCCGACCCGTCCGTAGGCGGCTGCTACTCCGCCTGGACCGCGAGCGACCGGGCGCTGACCGCCACCACCGCCGCCAACCGGATCTGCCCCGTCTTCCACGCCGAGACCACCGGCCTGCACATCGTCGCCAGCCGCGCCCTCCTCGCCCACCTGGTCGCCCAGCGCGACGAGAACCTCGCGTTCGACGTGATGGCCTTGCAGACGATGGTCAGATCGGGCTACTTCCTGTCGGATGAGACCCCATACCTGGGCGTGACGGCGCTGCCGCCGAACTCCCGGCTCGACGTGCGCGGCGGCAGCCGTACCGTCACCGGGGAGGAGTTGCCGCGGGCGGCGCCCGCGCCCACGACGCGGCGGGAGAAGCGTGCGGCGCTCGACGAGCTGGCGGCGGCGCTGCTGGCGACGGTGGCGCCGCTGCGGTCGGCGGCCGAGCCGGTGAACCTGGCGCTGACCGGCGGGCGCGACACCCGCGTCCTGGCGGCGCTGCTGCATGCCGCGAAGGTGCCGTTCCGGGTGACGACGAACGGGCTGGACACCCATCCGGACGTGATCCTCGCCCGCCGGATCGCGGCCGAGCTGAAGCTGGAGCACACGGTCATCGCGCCACCGCAGACGGAGGACCGCGACGCGATGCTGGTGGAGCACCCGCTGGCGCGCGCCTGGGAGACGCTGCGCACCTGTGAGGGCATGACCTCGGCCTACGAGTCGATCGTGGGCTACCTGCCGTACTCGGCCACGCCGACCATGTCCGGGCAGGGCGGCGAGACGCTGCGCGCCGGGAGCCTCAACCTGCTGCAGACGGATCTGAGTGACAGAGCGCTGCTCAGGCGGATCGGCGCCACGTTCCTCAAGGACGAGAAGCTGTTCACCGCGGCGGCCAACGAGCACGCGCGCGAACAGGCCAGGCCGTGGCAGGAGCGCCAGGACAAGCTGGAGGCGCTGCACCACATCTACCTGTCGTACCGGGTGGGCCGCTGGCAGGCCGGTGCCCGCGCGGGCGCGCTGCGCCGCGGCGACTCGGTGCGGCCCTACCTGGACAACCGGGTGGTACGCGCCGCGCTGAGCCTGGACCAGCGCTGGAGCCTGTCGGAGGAGCCGATCTACTCGCTCATCCTGCGCTTCGCCCCGAAGCTGCGGAAGATCCCGATCGAGGGGAAGCCGTGGCGGTTCGTCGACGGGCGGGCCGGGCGATGGCCGTGGTCGCACGTGCCGCCGCCGCATCTGCCGACGGCCAGGACGGGCGGCGGGTGGAGCTGGCGCACCAGCCCGGGTCCGGCGCTCACCGACGTGCTGCGCGAGCAGGTGCTGGGCGGCCTCGACGCGCTGGAAACGATCGTGAACCCGGACGAGGTACGCGCGATGTTCGCCGGCCCGGTGGTGAGCAAGCCGGCCACCGCCTGGAACCTCTACACGGTGAGCACGCTGCTGACCGGCCTCTACCCGGGCAAACGCCCCGAAGCGCTCGAACGCGTCACCGTGCACCGGCCGTAGGTACTATCCGGCCATGATGCCGTTCAGGCCGCACACCGTCGCCGTGCTCGCCTATGACGGGATGGCGCCCTTCGAACTCGGCTGCGTGGTCGAGATCTTCGGCCTGCCCCGCCCCGAGCTCGACGTCCCCTGGTACGACCTGAAGGTCTGCGCCGAGACCGGCGGCCCGCTGCGCGTGGTCGGCGGGTTCACGATGCGCGCCGAGCACGGACTCGACGTGCTCACCTCGGCCGACACGGTCATCATCCCCGGCGCCGACATCACCAGGCCGGTGTCCCCAGCGCTGGTCGGGGCGGTCCGCGCGGCGCACGCCCGCGGCGCCCGCGTGGTCTCCATCTGCTCCGGCGCCTTCACCCTGGCCGCCGCCGGCCTGCTCGACGGCCGGGACGCGGCCACCCACTGGAAGTACGCCGATCTGCTCCAGCACCGTCACCCCGAGATCCGGGTCAACCCCGAGGTGCTCTACGTCGACGACGGCGACGTGCTGACCAGCGCCGGCAGCGCCGCCGGGCTGGACCTGCTCATCCATCTCGTCCGCAGGGACCACGGCGCGAGCACCGCCAACGCCGTGGCCCGCCGCCTCGTGGTGCCGCCGCACCGGGAGGGCGGGCAGGCGCAGTTCATCGAGGCCGCGGTGACGCCCGTCGGCGAGGACGACGGCGTGGCCAGGGCGATGGCGTGGGCGCTCGACCATCTCGCCGAGCAGATCACGGTGCGCGAGCTGGCGAGGCGGGCGCACATGTCGCAGCGCTCGTTCATCCGTCACTTCAAGCGGCAGACCGGCACCAGCCCGCTGCGCTGGGTGATCTCCCAGCGGGTGGCGGCCAGCCTGACCATGCTGGAGTCCACGACCGCGCCGGTGGAGGCGATCGGCGCGGCGGTCGGGTTCGAGAGTCCGGTCACCTTCCGCCACCATTTCACCCGCGCGATGCGTACCTCTCCGTCGGCCTACCGGCGCGCGTTCAGCGCGTGAGGGTCAGCCGCCACAGCGAGGTGACCTCGGCGGCGCGCGCCCGGTGCAGCGGGTCGTCGCTCTTGGCGGCCCGCCCGTGCCTCGGCGTGGTCTGGAGCTGACCGGCGACCGCCAGCCCGGCCTCCTCGAACCAGTCGAGCAACTCCTGCCGGGAGCGCAGCTCAAGATGTTCGGCCAGGTCGGACAGGATCAGCCACGCCTCCCCGCCGGGTGACAGGTGATCACGCAGCCCGTTCAGGAAGCCGCGCAGCATCCGGCTGTCCGGGTCGTAGACGGCGTGGTCGAGCGGGGACATGGGCGTGGCCGGGATCCACGGCGGGTTGCACACCACCAGCGGCGCCCGTCCCGCCGGGAACAGGTCGGCCTGTTCGACCAGGACCCGGCCGGACAGGCCCAGCCGTTCCATGTTGTCGCGGGCGCACTCCAGGGCGGAGGGATCGAAGTCGGTGGCGATCACGCGGCGTACGCCCCGCCTGGCCAGCACCGCCGCCAGCACGCCGGTGCCGGTGCCGACGTCGAAGGCCACCTCGGCGTCGGGCAGCCGCGCCCGGGCGACGAGGTCCACGTATTCGCCTCTGACCGGGGAGAACACCCCGTAGTGCGGGTGGATGCGCTCACCCAGCGCCGGGACCTCGACGCCCTTGGCCCGCCATTCGTGCGCCCCGATCACGCCCAGCAGCTCGCGCAGCGACCCGACGGCCTCGCCGGCGGCCGGGCCGTAGACCTCGGAGCAGGCCTCGCGCACGTCGGGCGCGCGGCGCAGCGCGATCTCATGCTCTCCCGTGTACGGCACCAGCAGCATCCCCAGAATCCTGGCCCGCTGCGACTGGGCCTGGCGCTGCCGGTGGAACCCGCTGCCCGGCCTGGGCCGGGGACAGCGCCGGTCCATCGCCCTGAGCAGTTGCCGGGCGTTGTGGTAGTCGCCCGTCCACAGCAGCGCGGTGCCATCGGCGGCCAGGCTGTGCGCGGTGTCGGCCTTGGTGGCGTCGTCGGCGAGTTCGACGTGTGCGGGCTCGGGTGCTCCCGCCGCCGATCGCCAGGCTGCTCGCCGCTCGTGTCCCGCCTCGTTCCAGGAGATCATCGTCTTCCGACGGTGTCACGCCACCTGGTCACGGGCAACCGGTTTAACACCTGCGATCAGCCAAAAGGGACCTCAGACCAGCACGCCGGGATTGAGCACGCCCGCCGGGTCCAGCGCGTCCTTGGCCGCGCGCAGCGCCAGCGCGAACGGCTCGGGACGCTGCTCGTCGTAGAAGGGGCGATGGTCGCGGCCGACCGCGTGGTGGTGGGTGATGGTGGCGCCGTGGTCGAGCAGGATGCGCGAGACCCGGGCCTTGAGCTCGTCCCACTGCGCGACCTCCGCGCCGCGCTCGGCGGGCAGGGAGACCGTGTAGTAGGGCGCCGGCCCGTCCGGATAGACGAACGCGAAGCGGCAGGTGGCGTCCACCGCGCCCGTGACAGCCTCGTGCAGGGCCGGGAACCGGTCCCACGTGACCGCGGTCTCGAACGTCTCCACCACCCTGCCCATCCCTGGAAAGGCGTTGCGGAAGTAGGGCATCCGGGTGAACGTGCCCTTCCACTCCTGGTCCTGGCGTACCCCTCCGGTCTCGCCACCGGCGATCTCCAGAGCCCTGGCCATGGCCGCGTCCACGGGGTGGTCGGCCGACTCGAAGCCGAGGATGAGGACCGCGTGCTCGCCGTCGCCTCCCGCCGCGAGCTGGGCTTCGGCGGCGTCGAGCAGGCGGCAGTTCGACGGGTGCAGCCCCGACTGCGACAGCTCGCGCACCGCCTCGACCGCCCGCGCCCACGAGGCGAACCGGACCGACGCCGACAGTTTGTGCGCGGGCCGGCGCTGCAGCCGCACCCACGCCCGGGTGATGACGCCGAGCGCGCCCTCTGATCCCAGCAGCATCCGGTCGGGCGAGGGTCCCGCGCCCGAGCCGGGCAGCCTGCGCGACTCCCACACCCCGGCCGGGGTGATCGCGCGCACCGACTCGACCAGATCGTCGATGTGGGTGTGCAGGCTCGCGTAGTGGCCACCGGCCCGCGTCGCGATCCAGCCGCCCAGCGTCGAGAACTCATACGACTGCGGGAAGAAGCGCAGCTGCAGGCCGTCGGGCAGCTGGGCGTTGAGCGAGGGCCCGCTCGCCCCGGCCTGCACGAGCGCCGCGCGCGAGACCTGGTCCACCTCCACGACCCGGTCCATCCCGCTCAGGTCGAGACAGATCGCCGGCCCGTCGAAGCGGGCCTCGACACCGCCGACCACGCTCGTGCCGCCGCCGCGCGGCACCACCGCCACCTGCCGCGCGGTGGCCCACTCCAGGACCTGCTCGACCTCGGTCTCGGTGCGGGGCAGCGCCACCAGATCGGGCGCGCAGGTGAAGTCGCCCCGGTAGGCGCGGATGAGGTCGCGGTAGGCCTGGCCGTAGGTGCGGCCCGCGCGGGCGCGCGCCTCGCCGGTAGCGAACTCCTTCCACGCCTCCGGTACGGCCAGCCGTGGCGGCGGCAGCCGTACCCGGTCGAAGGGGACGGGTTCCTCGAAGTCATCGCTTCCGCTGATCATGCGGGCGATGCCCCGCAGCTCGTCCAGGTCCGGCTCGGCGCCCCACGCCCAATGGCTCATGGGTCCTTGCTACATCATCGGCGGCTTGGACATCATCGGAGCCATGGCTCGAACGGTACCGGCGTGATCAAGGCCGTGCTGGCCCTGCTGGCCGTGGTCGTGCTGCTGCTGGGGTTGCTCTGGGTGTTCCAGCGGCGGCTCGTCTACCTGCCCGACGCCGCTCCCGTGCCGCCGGCCGCCACGGTTCTGCCCGGCGCCCGCGAGGTCACCTTCACCACCGCCGACGGGCTGAAGCTCGGCGCCTGGCACCTGCCCGGTGACCGGGGCGTCACCGTCATGGTGATGGGCGGCAACGCGGGCAACCGCCTGCATCGCGCGCCGCTGGCCGCGGCGCTGGCGCGGGAGGGCTTCGCCGTACTCCTGATGGACTATCGGGGCTACGGCGGCAACGCCGGCTCGCCCACGGAGGACGGGCTGGCGCTCGACGCGAGGGCGGCCCGCGCGACGTTGTCAGGGAAGGTCCTCTACTACGGCGAGAGCCTCGGCGCGGCCGTCGCCACGCGCCTGGCGACCGAGATCCCGCCGGACGGCCTGCTGCTGCGCTCCCCCTTCACCGACCTGGCCGACGCCGGTCAGCACGCCTACCCCTTCCTGCCGGTACGCCTGCTCCTGCGCGACCGCTTCCCGCTGAAGGAGCAGCTCGCCACGGTGCGGGCCCCTGTCACCATCGTGTACGGCTCCCGCGACACGATCATCCCGCCCGCCCTGAGCCGGGCCGCCGCCCCGCCGGGAGCGACTCTGGTCGAGGTCCGGGACGCCGACCACAACGACCGCATCCTGCTCGACGGCCCCGAGCTCGTCGCCGCCGCGGTGGCGCTGGCTCAGAGGGTGTAGTCGAGGACGTAGGAGTGCGAGCCGTCGGGCGCGATGAGGATGTCCATCTCGCCCCTGATCCCGGCCAGTCCGCCGACGCCGGAGTCGGGCACGATCGTGACGCGCAGCGACTGGCCATCGGGCTCGCTGACGGCCGAGTGCGCGACGGTGAAGGCGCCGGTGCGGCCGTCCAGGGTGGCGTCGATGCGCTCCAGCGCCACGTACGCCTTCGACTCCTCCACCGGAGTGCTCACCATCAGCATCGTGACCAGGCTGGTGCCGGTCAGGTCGCCGTGGAAGGTCTTGGTCAGGGTGACGACGCCGAGCGAGACTCCGTCGCGGTCGTCGTAGGGCGGCTGAGGGGTCCAGTCCGCGAGGTCGAAGGTGCCTTTCGCTGTCATGGAGCCCAGCGTGGCACAGGTGCCTGTCATCTTCTGTCAGGTACCGGCCAGCCGTTCCACGACCGGGGCGAACTTCTCCATGAACTGGGCGCTGATCGAGACGTAGGAGATGCCGAGGCGGTCGCGGCGGCTGCGCAGCGTGTCGGCGATCTGGTCGGCGGAGCCGGTCATGATGCCGTAGCCGCCCCTGGCCACGATCTCGCGCGGGTCCGCGCCGAGTTGCTGGGACAGCCAGCCCGGCAGCTCGTCGCCGACGGCGGCCAGGTTGGTGTTGATCTCCAGCCGGTTGAAGCGGTCGCCGGCCAGCTCGTAGAGCTCGTCGAGCTTGGCGGCCAGGTCGTCCTCGGTGGCGGTCGCGGGCAGCCCGAGCGCCACCGTGTCGGCCCGCTCGGCGGCCAGGCGCAGCAGCCGGGTGCTCGCCGCAGCGATCAGCACCGGGACGTCCTTCACCGCGTCGAGGGTCTCCTCGACCCGTTCCACCCGCTCGGACGGCGTGCCGAACCGCACGCCGAGCGCCGCCGCCTCCTGCTCGGCGCCGGGCCGCCCGGCGCCGATGCCGAGTTCGAAGCGCCCGCCGCTCAGCGCCTGCAGCGTGCTCACCTCGCGGGCCACCACCGCCGGAGTCCGGTACGGCGCCGCCGCCACATACGTGCCGACCCGCAGTCTGCTGGTCACGGCGGCGGCAGCGGCGGCGGCCGTGAACGGGGAGAGCGTGTTGAGCGTGTCCGGGATCAGCAACGTGGAGTATCCGAGCTCCTCGGCGCGCCGGGCCAGCCCGGTCCACGCCTCGCCCGTCGCCGCGAAGCCCCCGACGGTTCCGAATCTGAACGCGTGAGAAGTCATGCCTCCCACCTTCTCTCCGGACGGCCGCCGGGACATCGTCCACAGGACCGGTGATCTCCTACCGCACCGGACGCAGCGGGCCGCCGGCGCCGTACTCCCGTGGCTGTACAGGGGTCGGTGCGTCTGTTACCTTCCGCCCGTGCTGTACCTCTACCAAGCCATGGGGCTGGCCACGCTGGTGCTGTGGATCTACTGCCTCTTCGACGCGATCACCACGCCCGACGAGGCCGCGCGCAACCTTCCCAAGATCCTCTGGGTGATCATCGTCCTGCTGTTCCCGCTGGTCGGCTCGCTCTTCTGGCTGGTGGCGGGCCGTCCACAAGGTCAGGCGCCGCCGCGCATGGCGGGCCAGGCGAAGGCGACCAGCCCGGACGACGACGAGGAGTTCCTGCGCCGCCTGCGCGAGCGCGCCGAGGAGCAGCGCAGGAACGCCCCGAAGGACAAGCCGGACGACAAGGAGTAACCAGGTCCTACAGGGCCACCGCGCAGCGGCCGCGGTCGGCCCTGCGGGGGCCCTCGGCAGTGGGCTTGATGTCGAAGTCGAAGATGGCGGTCGGCAGGTAGAGCGAGCAGCACGCGTTGGGGATGTCGACCACGCCGCTCACCCGTCCCTCGATGGGCGCCGAGCCGAGGATCAGGTAGGCCTGCTCGCCGCTGTAGCCGAACTGCTTGAGGTACTCCACGGCGTTCAGGCAGGCGTTGCGGTAGGCCAGGGTGGCGTCGTTGTAGTGGTTCTCGTTCGTCTTGTGGTCGACGGAGATGCCGATGAACGACAGGAACTCGGTGTAGCGCGGCTCGACGTTGCCCGGCATGAAGATCGGGTTGGTGGAGACGGCGTACTTGCTCATGCCGTCCTTGATGAGATCGACGTGCATGTCGATGAAGCCGCCCATCTCGATGGCGCCGCAGAAGGTGATCTCGCCGTCGCCCTGGCTGAAGTGCAGGTCGCCGCCGGAGAGCTTGGCGCCGGGCACGTGCACGGGGTAGAGGACGCGCGAGCCGCGGGAGAAGTTCTTGATGTCGTGGTTGCCGCCGTTCTCGCGGGCGGGGACGGTGCGGGCACCCTCCCTGCCGACGCGTTCGAGGTCGGCGCCGTCGAGGGTGCCGGCCAGGACGCCCTCTTCCAGCGGGGGCAGGGCGAGCGGGGGCACCCGGCCGGGGTCGGTGGCGATGAGGGCGCGCTCGCGTTCGTTCCACTTGGCGAGCAGGTCGTGCGAGGGCGCGGTGCCGAACAGGCCGGGGTGGGTGATGCCGGTGAAGCGCACGCCGGGCAGGTGACGGGAGGTGGCGATCTGGCCGCGGAAGTCCCAGACGGCCTTGCAGGCCTGCGGGTACTCCTCGGTCAGGAAGCCGCCGCCGTTCTCCTTGGCGAAGATGCCCGTGTACCCCCAGCCTTCGCCGGGCGCCTCGCCGCGGGTCTGGGGAACGGGACCGAGGTCGAGGATGTCGACCACGAGCAGGTCGCCGGGCTCGGCGCCCTCGATCGCCACGGGTCCGCTGAGCATGTGCGCCACCGACAGGTCGACGTCGCGTACGTCCTTGGCGGTGTCGCTGTTGAGGATCTGGCCGTCGGTCCATTCGCGGCATTCGATGCGGATCGAGGTGTCGGGCGGGACGGTGGCGACGGCGGGGATGTCGGGGTGCCAGCGGTTGTGTCCCGGCGCGGCCTGGTCGCGCATGGATCGGGACTGGTCGACGGAGAAGACGACGTCAGGCATGGGACGGCTCCCGTTCTTTGGGGAGGCGGGCGTACATCCACAGGCCGCCGAAGGCGACGACGCAGACGCCCGCCAGGATGAGCGCGAGGGTGGCCGAGGGGGTGTAGCGGCCGGTGAGCAGGAGGAAGGCGGGGATGACCGCGGTCAGCCAGGCCTCGACGAGCGTCACCCAGCCGGTGTAGCGGGTGAGCTCCGCGCGCCCGAGGCCGAGCACGAGGAAGAAGAGCAGCCACAGGAACGACCACAGCACCCAGATGACCGCGAAGGGGTAGTCGCCCACGACGAAGGCGTTGTGGGCGGCGTAGACGAGCGCGGTGATCGCCACGAACAGGGAGAACCACCCCACGCCCGTGCCGGAGAGCCCGGCCAGCAGGCCGATGCCCACGTAGAGGTAGGTGAATCCGAACAGGTAGATGCCGGAGGCGCCCATGATCGTGGGCAGGTCTCCGCCCGCGGTCATGATGATCACCGTGGGCGTCACGACCTGCAGCGCTCCGACGAACAGGTTGAGGATCGCCGCGGCCTTCTCCTCGACCTTGCCGAGCAGCATCATCGCGTTGACGAACAGCACCGCGCCGACGTACAGCAGGCCCACGCTGGCCATCGCCGTCACCTCCTGACGACTCGGGGCTCGTGCGCGCTGGCCTCCTGCGCGTCCAGGGCCCGCCGCAGCCCCGGCGTGATCTGGCGTACGGCCGGCGGCGAGAACCGCCGGGCAGCGGCGGCGCCGCATCCTTCGCAGGCGGCCTGCTCGGGCGCCTGCCCGATCGGGTGCCGGGCGTCGAAGGGCCCGCAGGTCCGGCACGTGTACTCATAGACAGCCATGGCCACTCCTCCGCCCAGATACTTCACACAGAAACTATTATCCTGGGAAGTATTGTCAAGACCTCAGAGTTGCTGCAGCACGCGGAAGTCCATGCCTTCCGCCTCCGCGAGGAACACGGCCTGCTCCAGATGACGTCCGCGCATCCGCATCGTGCCCCGCGGGCCCTCGTACACCAGGCCCTCGGCGATCCGCCCGATGCTGCGCAGATCCAGCTCCCCCGCCCGGTTGAGCAGTTCGCCCAGCAGCAGCACGCCCTCGAAACAGGACTCCCCCATGCTGTTGAGCACCGGCGCGTCGGGCCCGAACCTGGCGTGGTAGCGCCCGCCGAGGTCGAGGCTGCCCGCGGTCCCCAGGCCCTCGAAGAATCCCGCCGCCGAGTACAGCCCGCGCGTGCTGGCCGCGCCGGTCGCCATCAGCATGTTCTCGTCCATCAGCGGGCTGAAGCGCACGTGGTCGCGGTCGAGTCCGGCCGCGGCGAAGGCCCGGTTGAAGGCCACCGCGTCCTGGCCGACGAGCAACATGAGCACGCCCTCGCCGCGCCCCTGGGCGATCCGGCCGAGCGCGCCGCCGAAGTCCTCGGTGCCCAGGCGCACGTAGACCTCGTCCACGATCTGGCCCCGCGCCTGCCTGACGTAGCGGCGGGCCGCCCTGGCCGACTCCCTTGGCCACACGTAGTCGTCGCCGACCACCGTCCAGCGCCGGACGCCGAGCTCCTCGGCCATCCAGCGCAGCGCCGGGCGCAGCTGCCGTCCCGGCGTCTCGCCGGTCAGGAAGACCCACGGGGTGTGCTCGCCGCCCTCGTAGAGCGGGGTGTAGAGGTACGGCACGCGCCCGGCTATCCGGGGGGCCACGGCCTGCCGTACCGCGGAGATGTGCCAGCCCGTGACGGCCTGCACCTGGCCCGCGGTGATCAGCCGGTCGACCTCGTCGGCGACCTCGCGCGGCGGGCGGCCGCCGTCGACCACGCGGAAGACCAGCTCGCGGCCGAGCAGCCCGCTCCTGGCGTTGATCTCGTCGGCGGCCAGCCTGGCGCACAGCTCGCACGAGGGACCGAAGATGCCGGCCGGCCCCCGCAACGGGATCACCAGGGCTACCGCGAGAGTGTCCATGGCGCGCCCCTTTCGCGGTCACTTTATCCGCGAAGTATTTGCGCGTGAACTGTTAATCTGGAGTGAACATGGAGACAGCACGCCTGCTCACGCTCGCCGAGCGCCAGTTCACCCAGCGGATCTCGACCGCGCTCACCTCGGTCGGCGGCACGGTCGATCAGTGGCGCGTGCTGGGCCTGCTCGCCGACGGCCAGGGGCACCCGATGACGCAGGTGGCCGAGCACGTCATCCTCGCCGCGCCGACCGTCACCAAGATCGTGGACAGGCTGGTGTCCCAGGGGCTCGTGTACCGGCGGGTCGACGACGCCGACCGCCGGCGGGTGCTCATCTACGCCTCGGCCCGCGGCAAGGCGGCCCTGCGGCGGTGGGACACGGCCGTCGAGGGCGAACGTGCCCGGCTGGAGCAGGAGGCGGGCGAGGACCTGGCCCAGCTCGCCGAGGTCCTGACCAGGATCGTCGCCCGCCTGCGCTGACCTACGCGCCTTTCTTCCAGATCTGGCTGCGCAGGTCGGTACCGCGGATCACCTGCACCCGCCACGGATCCAGCCGCAGCACGTGCAGCTTCGGGTCGGTCGGACTGGTCCAGAAGTTGCCCAGGTCGTAGCCTGCGCCCCGCGGGCTGGTCTTGCGATACAGGTCCCACACGCGGCGCTTGACCTCGACGTCCGTCACCCATTCCGCGACCGTGTCGACGTTCACCGCGTTCTGGCGCGCGGTCCAGTAGGAGAACGTGGTGTGCGGGTTGTTCGCCAGATGCGCCGCCTTCACCGGAGTCCTGTACGTGGCCAGCCAGCCCAGCGGCTCGCCGTCCACCACCTCCCAGATCGGGATCAGCACCCGCGCCCTGGGCCGGTTCCGCTTGTCCACCGTCGTCATGGTGGCGTACACGATGTCGCCGATGTAGGCCTCGAAGGCGTCCTGGATCTCGCTGAACTTCGTCATGCCGTCTCCTCCAGCACCACGACGGGGATCTCGCCCCTGGCCGCGTTCGCGTAGCGCTGGTAGACCGGTTGGCGGGCCACCAGCTCGTTCCACAACCTGCGCCGCTCTGCGCCGTGCGCGGTGTGCGCGCGGACGCGCAGCTTCTTGTCGCCCAACTGGACTTCCGCCTCTGGCTGGGCAACCAGGTCCCGGTACCAGCCGGGCAGATGCGGACCTCGTTCCGAACCTGGGCCTATCAGCACCAACTGCCCTTCGTCGGAACTGTAGGCGTGTGTCGTCGTTCGCAGGCGGCCGGTCTTGCGGCCCACTGTCGTGATCACCAAGTCACTCATACGGGCAGCATGGAGGGCGGGACTTCAGCTTTCCTCCAGACTCCCTCCGGGCCCTTAGGCTGCTGTGTCATGTCTGAGGAACTCGCCCGCGTCCACCGGTTCCAGCGGGACTTCAACCTCCGCAAGGCGCGGCGGACGATCGAGGTACCCGGAGGCGTGGCCGTCCTGAACGACCGCTTCCCCGCCTCGCACGACGACAACAAGCTGCTCCTCTGGGCGGGCGACGCCCCCGCCCCCGCCGTCCAGGCCGCCGACGAGGCGCTGGCCGGGCTGGGCCACCGCTACGTCCACGTGCTCGACGACGACCTCGGCGCCGCCTTCGCACCCGCCTTCACCGCCGCCGGGTACGAGCACTCGCCGTACCTCACGATGGTCTTCCGCGGCCAGGCGCCGGCCGGCGTGCCCGCCGCGGACCAGCTCGGCCTCGACGAGATGATCTCGGTGCTGCGGGCGAACTGGCGTGAGACGCTGCCCGGCGCCGCGGACGAGGAGGTCGAGGCGCTGGCCCTGCGCATCGAGGACCGCGTGCGCGGCGCCGCGACGGTGGCCTTCCGCGGCGTACGGGCGCCGGACGGGGAGGTCGCCGCCCGTGCCGACCTGTACGTGCACGACGACATCGCCCAGATCGAGAGCGTGTACACCGCCGAACGGCACCGAGGCAAAGGCCATGCCCGCACGCTCATGGAGTCGATGCTGGCCGAGGCCGCCGGCGCCGCATTGATCTTCCTCTACACCGGAACCGACAACTGGGCCCGCGACTTCTACACCCGGCTGGGCTTCGAGCCGCTGGGCCGTACCCACGGCTTCCTGCGCATCGAGTAAAGCCGTGTTGTGCGGGATGTCCAAGATCGCCTAGGGTGGGCGCTTCCACCAGAGGCAGGGGGCTGCTGCGTGCCGAAGCGTCACCCGGCGACACCCGACGACTGGTCGGTCGCCTACACCCGGGCCGTCGCCGGCAACATCCGCGCCCACCGCGAGCGCCGCCGCATGTCCGTGCAGGCGCTCGCCGATCGTTGTACCGCCCTGGGCTATCCGCTTGAACGGACGAACCTGAACAAGCTGGAGTCCGGCGGCCGCGCGTCCATGTCCGTGGCGGAACTGCTGGTGCTGGCTCGCGCGCTCGACACCCCGCCCATGCTGCTCCTCGTCCCCCTGCACGACGAGCCGGTGGAGATCCTGCCCGGCGTCGAGGCGCCGGCCGCCGAGGCGGCCGCGTGGCTGGACGGTACCGCTCCCGCCCCTGACGCCGACGACGCAGAGGCGGGCGAAGAGCGGCGCGACGCGTTGCGGCTGCTGCGCGACCACCACCGCGCCGTCGAGGAGTGGACGTCGCGCTCGCGTGCCGCACGCACAGCGGGTACGCGCGCCGCCGACGCCCAGGACCCCAACCAGCGGGAGTGGCAGGAGGCGGCCCACCAGCACGCCGACCAGGCGCGCCACGCCGCCGACCGGCTGGGCTTCCTGCGCGACGGCATGCGGTTGCGCGGCGTGCCCCTGCCGGAACTGCCGCCCGGCCTGATCCACCTGGACGACACCCCGGCCTGACCATCAGGACGGTTGGCCACTCAGCTGGTCGGCCCAGAAGCGGCGGGCGTACATGCGGCGCCACACGCTCATCATGAACGTCAGGGCCTCGATCTCCGGCGGCGTCAGTTCCGGATGCCAGAAGTCGAAGAGCAGAACGGTCCGGCGCTGATCGCCCTCGTTCCACACCTCGTGCTCGAAGGTGTCGTCGAAGACGAAGGCCCTGCCCTCCCGCCACCCCCGCGTCTCGTCCGCCACGCGGATACGCGAACCCTCCGTCGCGACCAGCGACAGATGACACCGCAGGTGAGCATTGGTGAATCCGGTGTGCGCCGCGATATGAGTGCCCCTTTGGACACTGGAGAAGAAGGTCATATCGCAGTTGGAGGCTCCGGGCAGGGCCGAGAGGATCTTGAGTGTCAGGGGGAAGGCCTGGAGGTTCTTGGCGTACGGCCTGCCCATGGTGCACAGGTACAGTGCGCGCCAATCGCCTTTCGCCGTGTGTTCTCCCCAGTGCGACAGGGGCGGACTGGTGTCCAGGTCAAAGGCCAGGAGTTCCTGGCGGATGGTGGGCGCCGCCGCCTCCAGCTCAGCCAGCCAGGGAAAGTCCGCGCCGCTCCACCAGGGCCGGGCGGTCAGCCCGGGAAAGAAGACCTCCGGCCCCTGGAGCTTCGCCACCTCCCGGATTCCCCCGTGAGCCGAGATCTCCAGCCCCTCGGAAACACGCGACACGTCATCGCGATCGACGCTCCCCCGCGCCAGCCAACGCTCGAACTCGCGAGGCCCTTCGGTAACCCATGGCTTCATCGTCGTTTCTCCCGTCGGTCGTCGATGGCGAAGGGTCAGTCGGACCCGAGCAAAGCCGTCAGGCGTGCGAAGTTGCTCATGGAGCCACGCTGCTCGTCAGGGGGATCGGCGGCGAGGAATCCCGTCAGCGTCTGCCGATGCACCGAGCCGGCTGTTCGATCCACCCGTTGAATGCAGTGGATCGTGCCTTCCTTGACCAGGACGAGCCGGTTGGGTTTGGGCACGATGGCCGTCAGGCAGTGCGGCGCCTGGTTCACCTTGGCCGCGACCAGTTCCCGTGGCGGCAGCGTGGGGTCGGCGACCTCGATGGTCTCGGGGTCGGCGTCCAGGAGGAGGAGTTCTCCGCTCCACGACGCCTGCCAGGTCGGGTGGAGGAAGAGGATGAATTCGCCCTGCCGGCCGCTGGCGACGTCGTTGTGCCAGCTGAGCCGGTTGCCGGCCGTGTACTTCCAGAAGCTGAATCCGATGATGGACCAGGCGTCGCCGGGTGCGCCGAACAGGTCGGTGTGCGCGCCCAGCCCTCGGATGATCGAGTTGTAGGCGTTTCCCTCACGGGCCGTGTCGTGGCGGAGCACGGAACTCCGTGAGCGGAAGGCGGTCCCGTCGGTCTCGGGGTCGACGACGCTGGCCACCTCCTCGAAGGTGCTCCTGTCCATCAACTGGCGGACTTCCTCCAGTTCTGCGGGGTTCAGGAAGTCGTCGATGACGCGGAAGCGCGCGCCGCCGGCCACACGTTTCATGGGCAACTCCATTCCGTGAATACCGTCCATCAGCGCGTGGGCCAGGCCCAGGACCGTGTATGCCTCGGGTGCGGAAGCGAACTCGTCGGGGAAGACGAGGCCGAACCTGTTCTCCAGCGCGGTCAGGATGGCCATCCAGGTCAGCGAGTCGACCCCGTGGGTGGCCAGGGAGAGGCGTAGGTCGCTCTCCTGGGAGGTCATCAGAGCGCGCAACCGGGCGAGGGTCGTGTCGTCGGCCGCCATGTTCTTCGCCGCGTCCAGAGCCTCGCTGATCACGGCTCCGACGGCACGCTGCGCGGAGTCATCCATCTCGCCTGATCCATTCTGTGAGCGCGGTTCTGTCGAGTTTGCCGAGGACTGTGCGTGGGAGTCGCTCGTAAAAGCGGAGGCGGGGGACGAGGCCGCGGTGCGCGGTCGTGCGGATGGCCTGCTCCGCTGTCGCGCGGTCGACCCGGGGACCGGCCACCACGGCATAGACGTCGTCACCATCGGGCTGACCGGCCCGAGGCAGGACGACGAAGGCCACATCCCTCACCCCGGCGATCTCGGCGAGGGCCTGCCGTACCGGGCCGACGTCCACGAACGCGCCGTTGGCCCGGACCGAGCCCTCTGCCCGTTCGGCGAACCAGACCTGCCCTGAGGCGTCGCGCTCGACGATGTCCCGCGTGTGCCACAACGTGGCCGGTGGCCGTCCGTCTCCCAGGTAGCCGAGTACGGGTGCGCTCGTCGTCACCACCAGCTCGCCGCGTTCCCCGGCTCCGGGCGCGACGATCTCGACCGAGGGGATGGGCCGGCCGATCCCTCGCGGCCCGATGAAGATGCCGCCGGTCTCGGTGGATCCGTAGCCACGCGTCAGGGCGACTCCGAACCGCTCCTGGCAGGCGGCCTCCAGCTCCGCGGAAGCCGGGCCCGCCCCGACGAGGATGCCGCGCGGCCGTTCGCCGCCCCTCGGCCTCGTCCGCACCAGCAGCCGGGCCAGAGGCGGGGTGAGGGCGACGTGGGAGGCCTGTCCGGTGTCCAGATCGGCGGCCAGGCTCGCGGGCGTGGTGCACGCGCGGACGTCGGCTCGGCAGCCCGACAGAAGCGCGCTGAGCGCGACGCCCCAGCCGAGGGAGTGGGTGACGGGCAACGGCACGCGCACGGTGTCGCCAGGGGTCAGGCCCAACCCCTGCCGGTAGCCGATCTGTTCGGCGAGGAGGCTGGCGACGCTCCGCTGGACGAGTTTGGGAGTGCCGGTGGAGCCGGAGGTCTCGTGCACCACGGCGAGGCATTCGGGCGCCTGACCGGGTACGGCCGGGCCACGCCGTACCTCCGAGTCTGCTGTGACCAGGACGGACGCCGGCTCCGGCGGCCGGTCGAACCCGCGGGGGGACACCCAGACCGCCGCCCCCAAGCTCCAGCAGGTGATCGCCATGGTCAGAAGCGTCTCCGGCGGCAAGGCGGCGAGGAGGACGAGATCACCCTCGCTGACGCCGGCTTCACTCAGCACGTCGTGGCCCGGTGCGCCGATCACCCCGCCGGAGGCGACGATCGTGTGGGCGAGGTGACGCCGTCCCTCAGCCATGACTCGTACGCCCCTGGAGCAGTCGATCCATCCCGAGGATGGGAAGGACCGTCAGGCAGGTTCCGGCCACGCCCAGCCACATGGCGGGCACCACTCCCACCTGGGCGCCGAGCCATCCGGCGAGAATCGCGGCCGGCGGCATGCTGCCCCACACCACGAAGCGGATCGAGGCGGTCATCCGGGCCAGTAGTTCCTTGGGGCAGACCCGTTGCCGCACGCTGACCTGGGTGATGTTGAACGTCACCGCGCCCCACGTCATGCCGAACTGGCCGAGGGTCAGCAGCGCCGCCGACCACAAGGGCGACCACTCCCGCAATGACCCCGCGATGGGGAAGGCGGCCGTGGAGGCCGCCGCCAGGAGCAGGCCGGCCGCCATGACCGTGCCCGCGCGCCGGCGCTGACGAAGCCTGGCGACGACGAGCGAGCCCGCGAGACCGCCGAGCGTCCCCACGCCCAGAATCACGCCCATGGCGGTCGCGCCCAGGCTCAGCTCGGTCAGGATCAGCAGGGGGGTGAGCGTCATGACGATGGTGGCGAAGAAGTTGGAGACCCCGACCGCGAGGCACAGTCTCCGGACCACCGGGTTCCCGAGCACGAAGGCGATCCCGGCGCGGATCTCGGCCGCCAGCGAATGCCCGGCCCGCTGCCGGGGGCGACGGCGGGGCTCGGTGTCCTTGATTGTGGCCAGGAAGCCCGCGGACAGCACATAGGCCAGGGCGTCGAACGCCAGAACCAGCGGAGCGCTGACGACCTTGAGGAGGAGCCCCGCCAGGGCGGGTCCGCCGGCGGCGGAGATCTGGGCGGAGGCTTCCAGCCGTGCGTTGGCCGGTTCGATGGCCGCGTCGGAGACGATGAAGGGCAGGTACGACTGGTAGGCGACGTCGAAGAAGACGGAGGCGATGCCGATGACGACGGCGGCGCCGTACATCCACGTGAGCGTGAGGTGCCCGCCGGCCCACAGCCCGGCGAGGAAGGCGAGCGCGAGTGCCCGCACCAGAGCCGAGGACATCATCGTGGTCTTCTTCGGCCATCGATCGACCCAGGCGCCGGCGGGCAGGCCGACGAGCAGATAGCAGACGGTCAGCGCCGCCGTGAGGTAGCCGACCTCCGTGCTGCCCGCGTGCAGGATGTCGATCGCGGCGACGGGCAGGGCCAGGAGGCCGAACCGCTGGCCGAGCTGGGACAACGATTGCGCGGCCCAGAACCGGGGGAAGGCGCCGGAGGTCGTCTCGGCCGCGGCGTTGGTCATCGCCGGCCTGCTTCGGTCGTCGCCTCGTTCAGGAAGGCCGATCCGCGCAGGTCCAGGCCCGAGGACTTTGCCACGCTCCGCACGTGATCGAGGGTCACGACGAAGCGGTCCTTGCCGTAGATGAGGTAGCGCTTCTGGTTGGCGGCGCCGGAGAAGTTGACCGTCATGACGTTCGCGCCCGCTTCGAGCCCGCGCGACTGGCCGCCGTCGTCCACCCGCTCCAGCGCGCTGACCGACGGGATGAGCAAGTGCGGATAGCACAGCCGCAGGCAGGCGATCACGTTCAGCGCGAGCTCGTTGTCACCCATGGGCGCCACGCTCAACGGGGTGTCGGGGGCGGGGATGAACGGGCTGACACTGCACATGTCCACCTTGAGCGCGCCGGCGAGGCCGATGTCGTCGATGACGCTGTCCAGCGTTTGGCCCGGCAGACTGGAGATGAGGCCGGTGCCGACCTTGAACCCCACTTCCCGCAGGTCCCGCAGACACCGCAGGCGGGTTTCCAGCCCCTCATGGCGGATCGCCCTGTGCAGCTCGGGATCACTGGTCTCGTGCTTGAGGATGTAGCTCAGCGCGCCCAGATCACGCAGCCGCTGGTACTGGGAGCGCCGCAGGTTGCCGAGGTTCAGCAGGATCTCGACCCGGTCATGGAACAGGTGACGGATCCGGGGAATCGCCTCTTCCAGGATCGGCAGCACCGACGGCGTCTCCCCGCCCTGGAGCAGGATGATGTCGATCCCCGCGCCCTTGATCGCCCTGGCCCCCTCCACGATCTGATCACTGGTCAGGAAATAGCGGTCGTTGACCGGAATGTTGTCGCGCCGCATGGGGCAGTAGTCGCAGTTCACGCGGCACACGTTGGTCAGCTCGATGACCCCGCGCACGACGGCCTTCCTCCCCCAGCGGGCGTCCCGGGCCTGGCGTGCTCGCGCGAACCACTCCTGCTGCTCGTGCCCACGAGCCAGGAGCAGCCTGCGTATCTCATTGCGAGTCAGCATCGCCTACCTTCTCACCACTGGTCTCGGACAGCTCGATGTCCGCTGCCATCTGTGCCATCCGGCCGGGATCGGCGCCCGCCGCCCGATAGCCGGCTATCGCCGCGTGCGTCGACGGCGTGAACTCGACGTGCCGGGTGACCCCGTTCACCGTGACGCGGATCCGCCCCGGGTTCACGATCCGGTCGCTGAGGAACAGCCGGAGATACGCCGCGTGGGCCGTCCGGATCTCCACGTGCGAGCGGCTCGCCACCCGGGCGTCCACCCAGCCCGTACGCCCCGGAGTGATCCGCTCGATCGCCACCCAGTGCGCGCGCCCGCCGTCGCACTCACGCGCTTGGTGACGCACCCGCGCGGGCCAGGTCCGGCGCCGGCCGGACCGCAGCCGCCGGATGACGAGATCGGTGTGCGGGCTGCCGGGGGTCCAGCTCATCGTGCTGAGCCTGTGCTCTCCTCCAGCCACTTCGAGGTACGACAGGTCCGGGTGACCGAGGGCGCGAAGCCTGGCCACGCCTTCCTTGTCCAGGGCGGGCGGGATCTGCTGGTCCATGCTCCCGTGCACCACCACGAACGGCAGGTTGACGAGGTTGGGCAGAAGGTCACGCATGGATTGGTCCGGCCCGAAGAGTTCCCAGATCGAGGGCGCTCCGTTGATCGACGCGGCCAGGCTGAGCTCGTCCCAGCGTCGTGCGGCCAGATTCCAGGCCGTGATACCGCCCATGGAGGTGCCGGCCAGAGCGCAGCGGTCGGCGTCGACCGCGAGGTGCTCCCGCGCCCAGCGCAGCGCCTGAGCGGGAAAGTCGCCCGGAGCCGGCGTCCAGCGCGCCTCGGTGAACCGGCTGCCGAACAGCCCGGCCAGGTCGAAGTTGCCGGTCCGGCCCACCGGACGCTGTGCGGTCGGGCACAGCAGGACCGCGCCGCAGGCGTCGGCAACGGGACGGAAGTACGGCTCGAGATCCGCGCCGGAACCGCCCACGCCGTGCAGGGCCACGATCACGCCCAGCGGGTGACCGCCGTGCGTTTCCGGCACGTACACCGTCATCTCGGTGGTCCGTCCCCAGCCGTCCGTCAGCGGGACGGTTTCCGTGCGGGCGGGTTCGGGTTCGCGGGCCACCGCGCTCAGCAACGACCGGAGCCGGGACTGCCCGATGCCGCGTCGTTCCAGCGCCGCGGCCGCCTCGTGGACGGTTCCGGTCAGGCACAGCCGACGTGCTTCGCGTGGGCTCGTCATCGCGCCTCGGCCCCGAAGGTCGCGACGCCCAGGCTCACCGGGGAACGGCTGAGCCGCTTGGCGCCCATTCCGGCCAGCTGAAAGGCGGTATGAAGGTCGGCTGCCTCGAAGAGAACCTCGATGCCGGTCGCCCCGGTCGCCGCCGCGGGCGTCGCCGTCGCCGCCACCAGGACCGGCAGGTCGGTGACCGTGGCACAGGGGTTGCCGCTCAGCAGCAGGCGCGTACGGTCCAGGGCCCAGCCCAGGCGGGTGTTGCCCGGATCGTCCTGCTCAAGGCCGAGCAGCTCCTTGACCATGGGGGCGCCGTCACCGGGAACGGTCACGATCCCGGTCGCGGGTACGGCAGGCGCCGCGCTGCCCGGCGAGCACGGCAACGGGATGAGATAACGATGGAGAAGCGGGCTGGAGGGCCGCAGGCGCAGCCGTTGAGCGAGGTGCGATTCCGGACGGCCGTGCTCGATCCAGGCGAGAATGCCCGCCAGGTTCTGCTGCCGGGCCCACTCGCGGATGGCGAAGGCCGCGCGCAGACCCACGCCCGATTCCCGGAACCGGTCGGCGACGAACAGTCCCTTGAGCAGCAGGTGCCGGTGCCAGCGCATGCCGCGGTGCAGGGCGGCCGGCGTTCCGTCCGGCGTGTACAGCCCCATCCAGCAATACAGGCTCCCGGCGCTCAGCTCCCGCTCCACGACCGACGCGTCGACGTCGTCGAAGGAACAGAGACTCAGCACGGCGTCCGCTTCACCGGCGACCAGCGGACGGGCGTGTAGGTCGCGGAGGTCAGAGGTCACTACCACGGCCTTCCACGCGAGTGGCCAGCGCGAGATAGGTCACCCCGGGCCGCGATGCGACCGTGGCCATCCTGCGGGCGGCGACGCGGCCGGCGAGCAGGTTCATCATCAGAGGGGGGCTGATGAACCGCGCATCCAGATCCTGGAGGACCCAGTCGAACAGAGCCAGGTCGAAGGGATAGTAGGTGGGATAGAGGAGCGCCTCCTCGTCCGTCCCCACCTGGCGAGACAGAGCGGTGCTGGGCAGAATGCGGTAGCCGATGTGCATGACGAGTTCTTCGGCGCTGAGATGGTCGTTGATGAAGCGCGCGCTGTTGCGTACCGTCTCGCGTGTCTCGCCCGGCCCGCCGAAGACCACGTTCACCCGGACCGGCAGCTCGTTCTTCCGGCTTCGCTCCAGGAAGCGCGCCATGTGCCGGGTGTCGAAAGTCTTGCCCAGATTGCGCATCACCTGGTCATCCAAGCTGTCGGGAGAAACCACGACCGCTTCGACGCCACTGCCGACAAGAATGTCGCCGAACTCGTCGTCGAAGGGCTTGGGGGTGAAATACGCCGACCACGTCATCGCCTTGAGCGCGAGTTCGTGGAGTAGTCCGACGACCTGCTTGGAGTAACGCAACTCGCTGTTGAAGATTCCGTCGGTGAAGAAGATGCGCCGGAATCCCGCATCGTAGATGCCCTGTATCTCGGCGGCCAGGATGTCCATGGGTTTGAGGTCGCCGGCGTTGTCGCCGTCGATATAGGCGTAGGGGCAGTAGACGCATCCCTGGTAACACGTCTTGCGCCGCGTTTCCACACCGATCATGGCTCGGTGGGCATTCGTGTAGGCACCCATGAGGGACGTGGGGTGACTCAAGGTCTCCGACAGGAATCCGGCGTGTCGCTTGCCCTGCAGAACGGCCTTGCGGCCCTTGAACGCGCAAGGGTTGCCGGCTATCTCCAGCATGACCTGCTCGCCGGGGCCCACGACGCCCACATCCAGTCCGAGCCTGTCGAGAAGGACACCGGCGAAAAGACTGAACCCCGGGCCGCCGCCGATCAGCACCGGATCCCGGCCACACCGGTCGAGCTCCCGCCGGACCCTGTCGACGAAGGCGATGTAGTCGTCGACATGAGTACCGCAGGAAATCTCGATGGGATCGATGTTCCGCAAGGTGAACCCGATGACATCCCAGTCATGGCCGAGCCACTCCAGGCTCGCCAGTTCCCCCGGCGCCTCGACGAAATCTACCAGCGCCGTCACGTGGCCGGCCCGATCCAAGGTGTCCTGAACACAGCGGACGCCGATCGGGAAAATCGGTTCGTTGCCGGCCATGGGAAGGCTGGCCAGATTGACGAGTGCGACGCGCGCCATGCGATACCTTCCCCCACGGGCTTGGCCAGGGCACGCCGATCCGGAGTGCCCTGGCGCCGGGCCGCGAATTGACTCAGCCGCAGGACGGGACGCCCATGGCGACGAGGAAGTCGGAGTCGACCAGGTCGAACAGCGCCTCGGACACCAGGTCGAAGCGTGCGGGGTCGACGAGCATGAGTGCCTCCATCGACTCCTTCTCCAGCGTCAGCCCGGCGTCGGCCAGGGTTTGGCGGGGGCTTTCCTTCAGCGCCGCGGCGAAGGTGTCGTCGTCGCCGAGCCGGCGCACCAGCGCCTCCAGGGCCTTCGCGGCGTTCTCCGCCTGAGCCATTTGCTCGGTTGTGAAAGTGCTGGTGGAGTTGACCATTTCTCGTCTCCTTCACAGAGCGGTGATTGACGTGCTCCTGATGGTGCGGTCACGGAATGTCACGTGCCCGATGACAGAACTCCCTCGTCATAGGACTTACACCGGCGAGATATGACGATAGAAGCGCGGCCTACATTTCCCCTATATTCCATATCTCGCTAGTTCTGCTGGAGAAAGGCGAGTACGGCCAGCACGCGGCGGTGGTCGTCGCGGGCCGGTGGCAGGGTCAGTTTGGTGAAGATGTTGCTCACGTGCTTCTCCACGGCCCGCTCGCCCACCCGCAGCAGCCGCGCGATGGCCGTGTTCGAGCGGCCCTCCGCCATCAGCGCGAGCACGTCGCGCTCGCGCCCGGTCAGTACGGCCAGCGGATCCCTGCGCCGCCCGGCCCGCATCAGCTGGGCCACGACCTCAGGATCGAGAGCGGTGCCTCCGGCTGCCACGCGGTCGAGGGCGGCCAGGAAGTCCTCGACCGCCGAGACCCGGTCCTTCAGCAGGTAGCCGACACCGCCCGGGTTGCCGGTCAGCAGTTCGGTGGCGTAGCGGGTCTCGACGTACTGCGAGAACAGCAGGATGCCGACGCCCGGGTGGCTTCCGCGGAGCGCGATGGCCGCGCGCAGTCCCTCGTCGGTGTAGCCGGGCGGCATCCGGATGTCCACCACGGCCAGGTCGGGCAGGTGCTCGGCCACGGCCGCCCGCAGTTCCTCGGCCCTTCCCGTCTCGGCCACCACCGTGTACCCGTGGTGCGTCAGCAGCCGGGACAGCCCGGCCCTGATGATGGCCGAATCCTCGGCGATCACGATGCGCACCCCGGTCACCGCCGGTGCGGCAGTTCGACCACCGCCGTGGTGGGCCCGCCCGGAGGGCTGGAGATGCTCAGCCGGCCGTCGACCGGGCGCAGGCGATTGGCCAGCCCGTCCAGCCCGCCGCCGGGTGTGGTGGCGGCGCCGCCGTACCCGTTGTCGTGGACGCGCAGCACCAGAACGGACGGCTCGCGGCGCACCTCGATCGCGGCGCGGGTGGCGTGGCTGTGCTTGAAGACGTTGGCCAGCAGTTCGGCGGCGCAGAAGTACAGGATGCTCTCGGTGGCGCGGTCGGCGCGCCGCGGCATGGAGACGCTGACCTCGACCGGGATGCCGCCCCGGGACGTGGCCAGCGTGGTCAGCGCGGTGTCCAGGCCGTGATCGAGCGCGGGCGGGTGGATGCCCCTGGCCAGGTCGCGCAGCTCGGCCACGGCGCCCGCGGCGTTCTGACGGGCCAGGTCGAGGAGTTCGCGGGCCTGGTCGAGCTGGGTGGCGTCCCGCAGCAGCTTGCCGGCGGTGATCAGGTCCATGGTGACGGCGACCATACGGGCCTGTGCGCCGTCGTGCAGGTCGCGTTCGATCCGGCGCAGGGTGGCGGCGGCGTCGTCGACGGCCTGGGTGCGGGTGCTTTCGAGGTGGCGCAGGCGGTCCGCGCCCGTCGGGGTCAGCAGGGCTCTGGCCAGGAGGCGTTCGAGCGCGATCGTGCCGCGGACCGCCCAGGGGGCGCCGGCCAGCAGGAGCACGCCCGTGCCCGCGGCGAGCAGGGAGTGAGGCTCGATTCCGCCCCATACCTGGGTGAGGCCGCCGATGTGCCGCCAGACGGGGTACGCGAGCTCGGCCACGCCGACGGCCCAGAAGAGCAGGGCGGCGGAGAAGGACAGCAGCGCGGTAAGCGGCTTGAGCAGGGCGAACGCCACCGCCCGCCAGCCGGCCCCGTGTTTGAGCCGGGCGGTCAGCCATCCTCCCGGGCCCGGTCCCGGCGGGGTCTCGATCCGGATGCCGAGCAGGCTCGCCTGGCGCCGCCGTTCGACCGAGGCGAACCATCCCGCCAGATCGGCCGCGGCGGCCACCAACGGCAGTCCGGCGAGGACGAGCGCCAGAGCCAGGCCGGGGACGAGCAGCACGCCCACCCCCACCAGGCCGGCCAGCGCGATCGGCAGCGCGGTGACGGCATAGCGGAATTCCGCCCAGATGCGTCGCACGCTCCCAGCCTGCCAAGGATCACGCCCGTGTCCATCGGGTAAACCGAACCATCGACGGCCGAACGGCACGATCGCCCGCGCGCCGCCGGGTTCCCAGCGTCGGCGGCATGCTGACACCACTGATGCTCACCCTCGCGCTGCTCGCGCCGCCGCCCCAGGACGCCTGGTTGCGGCGCGGCCTGGACGCCGTACGGGATCTGGGCGTGATCGGCGCGGTCGCCGAGGTCCGCGACGGCGCGCGCCTTCTGAGCGCGCGCACCGGCACGGCCGACCGCGCCACCCGGCGCCCGGTCCCCCGCCGGCCGCAGATCCGCATCGCCAGCGGCACCAAGGCGTTCACCGCCACCGTGCTCCGGCAACTCTGTGGCGAAGGCAAGCTCTCCCTGGACGACTCCGCCTCCCGATGGCTGCCCAGGCTCGACGCCCGGATCACCGTCCGCCACCTGCTCCAGCACACCAGCGGCCTGCCCGACTACTTCCGCGACCCCGCCGCCTGGCCCCAGCTCCGCGCCGCCGCCGGCTTCCTCGCCCGGCGGCTGCGTACCCACCGGCCGTCCGAGCTGGTGGCATTGGCCCTGAAGCATCCGCCCCTGTTCCCGCCCGGCACCCGGTGGTCCTACTCCAACACCAACGACATCCTGGCCGGGATGCTCATCGAGAAGATCACCGGACAGACCTGGGCTCAGCAGGTACGGCAGCGCGCCATCCACGGCCCCCACGCCCACGCCTACCGCCGCTACCCCGACGCGCCGGGCCCCACCGACGTCACCGAGGTCAACCCGTCGATGGGCGGGGCGGCAGGCGCGATCATCACCTCCGCCACCGACCTCAACCGCTTCCAGCAGGCCCTGAACTCCGGCCGCCTGCTCCGCCCAGCTCAGCTCTTGGCGATGCGGACCACGGTCGAGACCGACGCCGAGGCTCAGTCGGTCTGGCCTGGGGCGGTACGGGCTCGGGCACCATCTCCAGCCTCTTGGCGTAGCTTGGCCGGGACCCCTGTTTGGCCTGACGACCACATGACGCAACTCGACGTGAAGTGCCGCCTGCCCCACGCCTGACCCGGCCCGCCGCGCAAGGCGCGCACGGTCAAGGCGTTCGAGCGAAGCGAGGACCACTGACCGGGGTGAACTCCAGCGGCGACGCCTCGCCCGTGCCCCCACCTGGCCGGCGCCCGCCTGGACGGACCACCTCTGACCGACCAGGTTCACAAAAGTCCGCGCGCACCGGCGTGGCCCCTCGGAGATCTTGACGCCGTTGGTGCCGCATGTTGTGATCCACACATGCGCTATTTCGCACTGATTTAGTAGGAAATGAGGCGGTTGTGAGGTTACTCCGGCGTGCCGCTGCGGTTGTCATGCTCCTGGTGAGCGCGGCGGGCATCCAGATCGTCCAGGGCGGACCGGCGCAGGCGGCTCCGCCCACCGCCGCCGTCGCGCTCGGCGACAGCTTCATCAGCGGAGAAGGCGCGGGGAACTACCAGCCCGTCGTCGACACCTCCGGTACGGCACAGAACTTCCCCGGCTGGTCGGCGGCCAACAGCAACGCCTACTTCTGTCACCGGTCGGCGAACGCCTCGGTGTTCGCGGCAGCGCTCCCGGGCATTCAGCAACGATTCAACCTCGCCTGCTCCGGCGGTCAGCCGGCCGACATCGCCGCCCCCTCCAGTGCCCGGGCCGGGGGCCGTACCGTCGCCTCGCAACTCGATCAGCTGCGCGCCGTCGCCCAGACGCACGACATCGATGTCGTCCTCGTCGGCCTCGGCTCCAACAACACCCAGTTCACCTTCGGTGACGTGGCCACGCTGTGCGCCAACCGCTTCATCGCCGACGCCTGGACCGGCTGGTGGGAGTTCTGGGCCTATCTGGGGGGCCCGGTGCCGCAGAAGCCCTGCAGCGCCTCGGACCTGGCCACCGACACCGAGGTCGCCGCCGCCACCACCGAGACCACCGCCGCCCTGCGCCAGATCCTCGACACCCTCGCCCAGATCGACGCCGACGGCACCCACCAGGTGATTCTGCAGACCTACACCAACCCGCTGCCCCCCGACGTCGCCTCGCGCTACCACGAGGAGGACAACCGCTCCGACACCCGCGACAAGTTCCGCGCCCTCGGCGCCGAGCGGTACGCCGCCGGATGCCCGATCCACCGCGCGAGCCTCGCCCCCGGGCACGTGTTCTCCCAGAACCTCGGCTCCCTGGTCAGGAACGCGCACAGCACGCTGGCAGCCGAACGTCCGGGGGCCGACCTGCGCGTCCTGGACGTCCAGCAGGCTTTCGACGGGGCCAGGCTCTGCGAGAACCCCGACAGCCCGGCGAGCGCGCTCGCGACGCCGGTCCGGGTACAGGACGGGCCGTCCGGCACGTTCGTCACCAGCCTGTCCGGCTGGGACAAGATCGATATCCAGCGGGCGGCGAACACCTGCGTCACCTACTTCCAGACCTGCCAGGAGTCGTGGCACCCCAACGCCGCGGGCCACGCGGTCCTCGGCCAGTGCCTGACCGCCGCCTCCGCCGCGGCGCCCCGCGCGATCGTCGCATGCGCCCGTAACCCGAACGGCACACTCACCATCTCCTGACACCTCCTCGGCTTCGCGTCCGGCCTTCGGAAGCCGGACGCGAAGCCGAGGACGCGATCGCCTGGGCAGCACAGCGGAGCCGGACGCGAAGCGAGAAGACGACCGGCCTGAGCAGCACAGCGGAGCCCCACCTCCCGCGCGCGTCCATGAAGCCCACGCGCGGAAATCCGGCGGACTCCGCGCCCCGCGACCAGCGAGGACCTACAGGGGCTGGAAGCACGCGCGGAGCATCGCTGACCAGGGCGGGATTCACCTGCCCAACCACCCGGCCGGGCAACGGGCAGGCCCCAGAGGGCGCGCGAAACACCATGCCTTTGACCCGGGAAAGCGCCCGGCCGGAGAGAGGATCTTCAGGGGTTAAACTCCAGCCCGACTGGAGAAGCGCCCGGAACCCAAATGCCCGAAGCACGCTGATGTGAAAGACCTTGCCTGCGGACCTCATCGCCACTTACTCGAACGCTGCACCGCAGGTGCCGGTTCTGCGCCACGCAATCAGGCGCATCGGCTGTGATCGGTCAGATCAGCCATTGGATGCCCCCGAATCAACGATCACTTCGGCAGCCCCGTCGCCTCGTCATACGGCATCGCGTCGAAATCCTGGGACACAGAGTCCTCACCCATGCGTCGCGCCATGTCCCGGCCGATCGCCAGCAACCGCTCCGCTTTGTCCGTCTCCCGCTGTTCGAGTCGCCTCAGCCTCTCGGTCATCGCGATGATGACGGTCTGCGTCAGGCTCTCTCCCGTCAGCCTCTGGAGCTTGCGTGCGAGCTCTTCAGCCTCGGCGTTCTTGATGTTCACGGATGTCCACCACTCCACCTCGGCATAGAAGAATTCCACCGTCGAAATCGGGCTGACGGGAAGAAATTCGCAACACCCAGCGATCAGCCGACCACACCGGAGTGAGGGCGCATGCCCGAAGATCAATGAAAGGCGCGGGGGCAGCCTCTCTACGTCATCACGCACCTCCACCGGCGAGACTCGGGAAACCACGGGCCCGCGATCTCGTCATTTGGTGCGCTGGCAACCGCCTTAGGGCGACGCCCACCACTAGACAGCGGCAGCATCATGTCCTCACACGTGACATCCCGCACACGTGGGCCCCCGGGCTTCACGCATCACGCCGATCAGAGCATCCGCCCACCTGTTCCAGCCCGCAGCCGGCGTGGAGTTCAGCGCCTTTCGCCCCGTGTTCCGAACGCCGGTTCAGTGCCTTCGACGACTTGGCATGCTGGCTGAACGCGCAAGCCGCGCGCCGAAGGCGCGGACAATCAAACACCCGAGCGCAGCGAGGACCATCGTCCCGGGGCGGGATCCAACTGCCCGACCACCCAGCCGGGCAACGGGTGGGGCCCCAGAAGAACGCGCGAAGCACCATGCCCTTGGTCAGAAAGAACGCCCGACCGGAGGGAGGACCTTCAGGGGTCGAGCTTCAGCTCGACTGGAGAAACGCCTGGAACCTACACGCGCGTAGCGCGCCCAGTGTGAAAGACCTTGCTTGTGGAGCTATGGGGATTCGAACCCCAGACCCCCTCCATGCCATGGAGGTGCGCTACCAGCTGCGCTATAGCCCCTTGCGGTACGGCCCAAGTGTATCGGAACTTGGAGGGGCTCATGTCACGCCAAACCCCGTGTGATACGTCTACCTTCTATGTTCGAGGAGTACCGCCATCTGCTGACCGGGGTCGCCTACCGGATCCTTGGCACCATGGCCGATGCCGAAGATGTCGTGCAAGAGGCGTGGTTGCGCTGGTCCGGGGTGGACCAGGCGGCTGTGGAGGATCCCAAGGCCTATTTGATCAGGGTTACCTCGCGGCTGGCGATCGATCGGTTGCGGTGGGCCAAGTCTCGGCGGGAATCCTATGTGGGGCCTTGGCTGCCTGAGCCGATCAGTACTGCGCCGGATGTGGCTGAGCATGTCGAGCTGGCCGAATCCGTTGAGCTGGCCATGCTGGTGGTGCTGGAGACGTTGTCTCCGCTTGAGCGGGCCGTGTTCGTGTTGCGGGAGGCCTTCGACATGCCGTTCGCGGAGATAGCCGAGATCATCGGACGGGCTGAGCCGGCCACTCGGCAGCTGGCTCGCCGGGCTCGTGAACATGTCCAGGAGAAGCGGCCTCGGTTCGCCACGGATCGGGGCGAGCGGCGGGAGATGACCGAGCGGTTCATCAACGCCTCCATGAACGGTGATCTCGACGATCTGATCGCCATGTTGTCGCAGGACGTGACGATGGTCAGCGACGGCGGCGGGAAGGCTCGGGCGCCGTTGCGGGTGCTGCTGGGCGTGGAGAACGTCACGCGCTTCCTCACGTCGATCACCAGCCCGGACGGCATCACGAAGTTCATGGCCTCCATCGGGATGCCGGGGGATGCGGGGGTGGAGCTCCGGATCGAGGAGATCAATGCCGCTCCGGCCGTGGTGCTGACCGTGGGGGGCCGGGTGGTCACGGTGTTGTCGCTGCTGGTCGTGGAGGGGCGGATCGAGACGATCTACCTGATGGCCAACCCGGACAAGCTCCGGCGACTCACCTGACATCACGGCCCCGGCCCCACCAAGGGCCTGCGCGGGCGCGGCCTCACGAAGAGCCTGCAGCGCCCCGGGTCTCACGGAGGACCTGCGCGGTGGGGGTTTGGCGACGCCCCGATGGTGGTCGGGGTGAGTCGGCGAAGACCGATCGGGGCCCGCGAAAGAGGCGGCGGCTACTGCAGTGGCCCATGCGCGGTCACGTGCCGCGAGGAGGTGGTGGTGGACGGGCCGTGAAGGGTTGGGTGTGGGCGGGTTAAGGAGTGGGCGGGCCAAGCAGTGTCAGGAGCGGGTGGGCATGCCGACCTCACTGACCAGTGCCCGCACATTCACCCCGGCCCCCTGCAGATGCCGAGCCGCCCCGTTGTCCCCATCCGCCAGCAACCCCCACAACAAGCTCTCCCCGGTAACAGCCCCAGGCCGCCACATCGCCACCTCGACCACCTTCCGGGCACCCCCGGTCAACGCGATCTCCCCCCGAGGCCCATAGAGGACGACATGGAGGGGCCGCAGCCGGTGCCGGGCCAGCCGCCACTCCCCCACCCCAGGCAGTGCCCGCCCGCGCACCTCGTCTAGAGAGATCCCCAGCCCGGCCAGCAACGCCCGCGTATCCCGAAGATCCAGCCGCTCCCGGAGAGAGGCGGCCGTGGCGGTGAACGACGTCAGCTCGAACGGCCGGGTCTCAGCCAATGCGAGCAACAACATGTCCGTGCCCAGCCGCCGATGCCCGGCCTCCAAGGCAAGCACTCCAGCGGTGACGAAGGCGTGACGAGCGGTGTCGGTGAATCTCGCGAACATGAACTACCTCCCGATCCGCCGGGCGTGCTTGCGATGGGCGGTCTGCCGCCGCACGCCCAGCGCGTCGGCGACCTGCTCCCATGACCAGCCCTGCGCCCTGGCATTGGTGACGTGCACGGCTTCGAGCTCTTCCAGTAGGGTCCGCAGCGCCGCGACGGCCTGCAGGCCGGTTCCGGGTTCGCGGTCGGCGGCGGCCTGCGCCAGCTCGGTGACGTTCATGTCTGTCAGCATAAGCTGACAAAGGAGCAGTTGTCAGCTAATGCTGACACGAGTTTTCATGGCGAGCGACTGCTCCCCCAGTTCCAGCGCCACCGTGACGTCCCCGAGCTCCGAGGTCCGCCGCACGTGCGTGCCACCGCACGGGATCGAGGCCTCCCCTTCGGGCAGCGCGCAGTGCCAGGTACGCCGGGCCGTCAGCCCAGGCCCCGGCACATCCACCCAGACCGGCACATCGGCCGCCACCCACTCCTTGAGCCGCTCGTTCACAAAGGCCGCGACGGTAGCGGGCTCCAGCGCGTCCGCGGCGAACCCCTTCTTCCGCAACGACTTGCCCAGCCGGTAATCGTCAACGCTCGCGTACGAGGAGATGCGCGAGGACGTGATCGCGCTCTGGTCGAAGTCGGGATGGCCCAGCGCGTCCAGCCGGGGCGCCTTGCGCCACAGGCCGGCGACGGCCGCGTTGAGCGCGAGCGCCGCCAGGTGACACGCCGTGTGCCCGGCCGACAGCGCCGCCCGGTACCCGGCGTCCACGTCGAGCTCCACCTGCGTGCCGACCGGCAGGGGCGTGTCGGTGACGTGGACGACCAGCCACTGCCATCCGTCCTCGCCCCGCCGTACCGGAATGTCGGCGGCTTGGAAGACCTCGCCGGAGGGTGAGCGGGCGGCGGTCACGCAGTCGGCGACCGGCAGGCCGCCGATCAGGCCGCGGTCGGCGGGCTGGTCGGGCCAGGTGTGGT
This sequence comes from Nonomuraea sp. NPDC050540, assembly GCF_044457485.1. Lineage (NCBI taxonomy): Bacteria > Bacillati > Actinomycetota > Actinomycetes > Streptosporangiales > Streptosporangiaceae > Nonomuraea > Nonomuraea sp. NPDC050540. The sequence continues at coordinate 61,131 of NZ_JBITHA010000001.1, read as the reverse complement.
CGAGCGGATGGAAGGGCGTCTCGGCGACGACGAGGCCGTGCCGGTCCCCCGCCGGCACGGTCCCGACGATCTCTGAGCGGCCGCTGACCTGGCCGTTGGGGAAGGTGACGAGCGTGGAGTTCACCTCTTGATTGTCTCAGGCAGGCTCTCCGCGACCGCCTTGGGCAGCCGCTCGTCCTCCAGGTACCGGTTGCGGCCGGCGTACAGGCCCGTGAAGAGCTGCACGACCAGCACCCCGAAGATCAGCGCGTACGGCAGCGCCCACCCGTCGGTCACCTGGTGCAGCACGCCGACGACGAGCGGACCGGCGCCGGCGATGAGGTACCCGGCGCTCTGGCCGAACGCCGACAGCGCGGCGGTCGCCTCCGGCGTGCGGGTGCGCAGGGCCAGCATCATCAGGGCCAGCGGGAAGGAGCCCATGCCGATGGCCACGAACACCACCCAGACCAGCGCGGTCGAGGGCGGCGCGAACCAGAGCCCGGCGAATCCGATGACGTAGGCGACGACCAGGCCGACCACGACGGGCCGCTGGTCGCGGAAGCGGGAGGCGACGGCGGGCACGAACATGGAGACCGGGATGTTCAGGGCGGTGAAGATGCCGAGGATCACTCCGGCCTGCGAGGTCGAGTAGCCGCTGTCGGTGAGGATCGTGGCGAGCCAGCCGAACATGATGTACGCGATCATCGACTGCGTGCCGAAATAGATGGCGACCATCCACGCCAGCCTGCTCCTGAGCAGGCGCTTCGGCCCGGCGTCCGCGGTGCCCGCGGTCCTTTCCGGCTCGCTGCGCAGCAGCGCCAGCCACGGGACGACGGCGATGGCGGCCAGCGCCGCCCAGACGCCCAGCGCCACGTGCCAGTCGCCGCCCGCGGCCCGCTCGATCGGGACGGTGGCCGCGGCGGCCAGCATCGTGCCGGCGGCCAGCGAGGTGGTGTAGACGGTGGTCATGATGCCGGTCTTGGCCGGGAAGTGGCGCTTGATCAGTGTCGGGATCAGCACGTTGCCGACCGCGCCGCCGGACAGCGCCACGGCGCTGGTCAGCAGGAAGACGGGCGCGGAGTCGACCAGGCTGCGCACGAGCAGGCCGAGGCCCAGCGTGACGAGCGCGGCGAGGAGCAGGCGGTGCTCGCCGAGCTTCCTGGCCATGGCCGGGGTGACGGCGCCCACGGTCGCGAAGGCGAGCACGGGCAGAGTCGTGAGCAACCCCGTGCCCACGCTCGTCATGCCGAGGCTTCCGGCGAGCTGGTCGAGCAGCGGCCCCACGCTGGTGACGGCGGTGCGCAGATTCAGCGCCGCGAGGACGATTCCCAGCACGAGCAGCCAGGCGAGGGGTGCGGTTCTGCCTCTGGTCTCTTGGGCTGCCATGCTCATGCGGGGAGAGTCCTCCAATCATGGGACGAATCAACACGCAGACTAACAGGCCCAAAACACCTCTTTATTCCTGGCCGTTACGCAGATCACACCGGGCGGCGGCGCAGCCAGAAGAGCCCGATCAGGGGAAGGACGAGCGGGATGAACAGGTATCCGCGTCCATAGGCCGACCACACGGTGTCGTGCGGGAACGCCGCCGGGTCGAGCAGGCTGGCCGTACCCACGACCAAGACGCCCACGAGCTCGATCAGCAGCGACACCAGCGCCAGGCGACGCGCGCCCCGCCACAACGCCACCGTGAGCAGGACGTAGACCGCCGCCGCGAACGCCGACAGCGAGTACGCCAGCGGCGCCTCGGAGAAGCGCCCGATGATCTGAACCGCCGCCCGCGCACCCGCGGCCAGCGCGAACAACCCGTAGACGGCGATCAGCACCCGCCCCGGACCGGTGCCGAGCGGCGCGCTCACTGCCCCTGCCAGATCTGCTGCAGCCGCGCGGTCATCACCGCGATCGCGAACCCGGCCACGGCCAGGATCCCGGAGCCCCACCGGCTGCGCTCGGCCAGCGCCAGGAACACCCCGGCGGGCGGGATCAGCGCGGCGCCGCCGAGGTAGCCGTAGAGGGTGCCTTTGGAGACGTGCTCCCCCTCGCCGCCGGCGACCGCGGCGATCACGAACCCGGCCTGCACCAGCACGGCCACTTCGAGCAGGCAGAACCCGACGAGCAGGACCATGCCCATGGCCCGGTTGCGGATCGCGCTGATCAGGCTCGCCAGCATGAGCAGGACCGAGAGGGCGATGACGACGGTCGCGACGATGGTGTTCATCGCGCAAAAGGCTACCGCCGCACCCCGCCGCCCCCGGCGACAGGCCGCATAGGATCGAGCGCGTGGAGAGGATCCTGGTCAGCGCGTGCCTCATGGGCAGGAAGGTGCGCTACGACGGCGGCGCCAAGACCAGCGCCGACGCGCACCTGGCCGCCTGGCGCGAAGAGGGCCGCCTGGTCGTCTTCTGCCCGGAGGTCGAGGGCGGGCTGCCCACGCCGCGTCCGGCCGCCGAGATCGAGGGCGGCGCCGGCGGCGAGGCGGTGCTGGCGGGCGCCGCGCGCGTGCTGACCGCCGAGGGCGGCGACGTGACCGCGCAGTTCCTCGCGGGCGCGCAGGCCGCGCTCGCCTTCGCCCAGCACTTCGGGGTACGGCTGGCCGTCCTCAAGGAGGGCAGCCCGTCCTGCGGATCGCTGTCCATCTACGACGGCACCTTCCACGGCCGGCGCACCCCGGGCCACGGCGTCACGGCCGCCCTGTTCGCGCTGCACGACATCAGGGTGTTCTCCGAGGAGCACATCCCCGAGGCCGCCGACTACCTGCGCGCCCTGGAGACGTAGAGCGTGCCGCCCAGGCCCAGGACCAGGACGAGTGCCATGACCCGGTGGTACCAGGTGGTCAGCGGGGTGCCGCCGCCGGGACCGAGCGCCATGGCCAGCACGCCCAGCAGCACCCCGCCCAGCGCGGTGGAGTAGGCGTACACCAGCCAGTCCCATCGTCGGTGTCTGATCGCGCCGTAGCCGCCGATCAGCAGGCCCGTGCCGCAGATGGTCTCCACCACCACGGCGGGCACGATCCTCGGCTCGAACCAGACCCCGCTGTGCAGAGCCGCGAAGCCGTAGAAAACGGCCGCGAGTACCACGGCCAACACACCCAGCGCCTTCCCCATGACTCCAACGCTGCCACTCGGGCCCGGGGAGCGAATCATCCCTCGGATGACGCCGGTGCTACATCAGGAGCCGTAGACAGCATCCGCCGGACCACCGCGATCACCGCGTCGATGGTCACCCGCGCCTCCTCCTCCGACTCGCAGGCCGCCACCTCCCGCCCCGACTCGCCCATCACGGTCGTCAGCAGCACGACCAGCATGTGGCTCTGCCGGTTGTCGGCGAGGCCGAGCAGCTTCTTGTTGCCGCCGATCCAGTCCCAGCCGCGCTGCCTGCGCAGCGTCGTGAACTCCGCCGGTCCGTCGCTCTCCAGGAACAGCCGGGCCACGTCACGCTGCTCCCACGAGCCCTCCAGGTAGGCGCGCGCCCCGGCGAGGAACCGTTCCGTGGTGCCGCCGACCGCCTTGGCGGCCTTGGCGGTGCGTTCCTCCTGGTTGCGCATGAACTGCTCCCACAGCGCCAGGAACAGCCCCGGCTTGCCGCCGAAGTGGTGGTACAGGCTGCCCACGCTGATCCCGGAGTCCTCGACGATGTCGGCCACGGTGGCCTCGCCGTACCCCTTGGCCATGAAGACCTTCCTGGCCGTGCCCAGCAGCGCCTCCCGGGTGCCGCTCGATCGGCTCCACTGCCTGCTCATCAGTACTCCCAGGTGTCGGTACGCCGCTCCGCCCCGATGCAGAACACCGCCGAGCCATGCTCGGCCTGCACGAGGTCTACCCGGATCCAGCCGTCGTTCTTGCTCACCTTGGCGGTGTATCCGCTGCTGGGCGTCGCCGAGACGAGGCGGCACCCGGCCGCGCCGATCGTGAAGGCCACCTCGCCGCCCTTCACCGTGACCACCCTGACGTCCCCGCGTGGCTTGGGCGTCTTCTTCACGGTACGGCGGGGCGTGGGCGTCGGCGTGGGCTCCGGAGTGCTGGTGGCCGAAGGCGCCGGGCTGTCCCCCGGCCGGAGCGCGTCGTCGCCGTCGGCGAGCGTGTTCGCCGCCATCGGCTGGACCCGCACGTCCGGCACGAACTCCTCGCGTAACACGCCCCGCACACCGAACCACGAGACCGATATGGCCACAGCGGTCGCACCGCACCACGTGGCAACATATCGAAGGGTTCGCCGCATGGGTTGCATTATGTACGGTTAGGCGCCATGGCGACGGTACTCGTAGTCGAAGACGATGACTTCGTCCGGTCGGCGATGATCCGCGAGCTCGACCGGCGCAACCATGCCGTGCGCAGTGCCGGATGCGCGCTCGACGCGCTCAGGGAGATCTCCCAGCGGCCGCCGGACGCCGTCATCCTGGACCTCGGGCTGCCCGACCTCGACGGCTCCGAGGCGCTGCGGATGGTGCGCGGCATCTCCGACGTGCCCGTGATCGTGGCCACCGCGCGCGACGACGAGGCGGAGATCGTCAGGCTGCTGGAGGCCGGCGCCGACGACTACCTGGTCAAGCCGTTCTCCGGCGACCATCTGGGCGCCCGGCTGGACGCCGTGCTGCGCCGGGCCAGGTCGGCGCCGCCGCCGCAGGTGCTGCGCGTCGGCGGGCTGGTCATCGACGTCAACCGGCGTGAAGCGGCGCTGGACGGCCTCCCGCTGTCGCTGACCCGCCGCGAGTTCGACCTGCTCGCCTACCTGGCCGCCCGCGCCGACCGGGTGGTGGGCCGCAAGGAACTGCTGACCGAGGTGTGGCAGCAGTCCTACGGCGACGACCAGACGATCGACGTGCACCTGTCCTGGTTGCGGCGCAAGCTCGGCGAGAGCGCCTCCAAGCCCCGGTACCTGCACACCGTCCGCGGCGTGGGCGTGATGCTCTCCGCCCCGCGATGAGGCGGACGCTGGCCGTCCTCATGGTGGCCGTCACCTCGATGGTGGCGCTCGCCTTCCTCGTGCCGCTCGCCATGATCGTCAAGGAGACGGCGCAGAGCCGGGCGGTCGCCGACGCGGAACGGCAGGCCTCCTCGCTCGTACCGGTGCTGGCGCTGACCACCAGGACCGGCGACCTCGACCTGGCCATGGCCCGCACCGCGGCCGGCCGCCGCGGCCACCTGGCCATCCACGTCAGCGGAGCGCCCGCCTCCGGCAGCACCCGCGCGCCGGCCGCCGAGGTCGCCAAGGCCGCCTCGCAGACCAAGGCCGGCACGATCGCGCTGCCCTCCGGGTACGTGCTGCTGCGCCCGGTCGCCCTCGACGGCACCAGGAGCGCGGTCATCGAGGTGTTCGTGCCCGCCGCCGACCTCAACCGGGGCGTCTTCTCCTCCTGGGCGGTGCTGACCGGGGTGGCCGTGGTGCTGGTGCTGGGCTCGGTGCTGGTCGGCGACCGGCTGGGCGCCCGCGTCGTACGCGCGGCGCGGCGGCTGGGCGGCGCGGCCACCGCGCTCGGCGAGGGCGACCTGGCCGAGCGCATCCACCCCGACGGGCCGCCGGAGCTGGTGGCCGCGGCCACGGCGTTCAACTCGATGGCCAACCGGGTCGCCCAGTTGCTCGCGGCCGAGCGGGAGATGGCCGCCGACCTGTCCCACCGCCTGCGTACCCCGCTGGCCGGCCTGCGCCTCAGCCTCGACCATCTCGGACCGCAGGCCGAGGCGAGCAAGCAGGCGCTGACCCGGCTGGAGGGCGAGGTGGACGCGATCATCGCGGCGGCGCGGCGGCCGCGGCGCACCGCCACGTTCTGCGACGCGGCCGAGATCCTGCGGGAGCGGCTGACGTTCTGGTCGGCGCTGGCGGAGGACCAGCAGCGGCCGTGGCAGCTCATCGGCGCCACGCTGCCGGTCCGCGTCCCGGTGCCCGCGGCCGAGCTCGGCGCGGTCGTGGACGCCCTGCTGGGCAACGTCTTCCGGCACACCGGTGAGGGCACCGCGTTCAGCGTGACCCTGCATGAGGGCAAGGACACGGTCGGCATCCTCATCGCCGACGCGGGACCAGGCATCAGGGACCCGGAGACCGCGATCGAGCGCGGCGCGAGCGGCGCCGGTTCGACCGGGCTGGGCCTGGACATCGCCCGCCGCCTGGCCGAATCGACCGGCGGCACGCTGCGCCTGGACCGCTCGTCGCTGGGCGGCGCGCAGATTCAGGTATGGCTCAGAACTCGCGCCTTGAAAAAGCCCCTAAGCCGACCTTAACGACGACATAAGTGAGAAATTTCGGCCTCTTGCGTGGTCCATGGTGGGCTGCATGCAGATCAACCGCACGGCGATCGCCGCCACCTCCCTGGCCGCCCCCACCCTGCTCGTGCTCTCCCTCTTCCCCGGTACGGCCGGCGCGCACGGCACCATGAACAACCCGCCCAGCAGGGCCATGGTCTGCTACGCGGAGGGCCCAGAGAGCCCCAAGACCGACGCCTGCAAGAAAGCCGTCCAGATCGGCGGCACGCAGCCGCTCTACGACTGGAACGAGGTCAACCTCGCCGCCGCCGCGGGCCGCCACCGCGAGCTCATCCCCGACGGCAAGCTGTGCAGCGCGGGCCGCGACAAGTACCGCGGCTTCGACCAGGCCCGCGCCGACTGGCCGGCGACCTCGATGACCGGCGGCGCCAGGCACTCGTTCAAGTTCCGCGCCACGGCGCCCCACCGGGGCAGCTTCGAGCTGTACCTGACCAAGGACGGCTACAACCCCGCCCAGCCGCTGAAGTGGAGCGACCTGGAGGCGAAGCCGTTCCACACGCAGAAGGACCCGGCGCTGTCCGGCGGCGCGTACGTCATGGACGCCCAGCTCCCGGCGAAGAAGGGCCGTCACCTGATCTACGCCGTCTGGCAGCGCAGCGACAGCCCCGAGGCGTTCTACTCCTGCTCCGACGTCGTCTTCGGCGGCGGCAACGACAACCCCGCGCCCACCCCGAGCGGCGCCCCCACCGCCACGCCGAAGCCCACCCCGACCCCGACGCCCACCCCCGGCGGCGGTATCTCCCTGTCGGCCGTCGACGCCGGTGTCGGCGTCTCCCCCGCCACGGTCAAGGTGGGCGCCCAGGTGACGGTGACGGCGGTCTGCGGCGGATCCGGCGTCAGGGCCGTCGCGTCCAACGCGTTCACGCCTGTCCGCGCCAACGCCACCGCGCCCACGACCGCCTGGGCTCCGGTCCTCAAGGCGGCAAGGACGGGCGCCTTTCCGGTGATCGCCTATTGCAAGAACGGCGACACCGCCCGCACGAAACTCACCGTCACCCCGTAAACACGAACCGCCCCGCCGGCCGCCCTGTTTCGACCAATTCAACGGGCGGCCGGAATCTTTTTCGGGAAATTTGGCTTTTCCGCAACTTCTTGAGGGACTCGGGAGTCGTATTAAGTGGGGCGCGTTAGTGAACGAGGGGAATTGGACTGGCACACAGGCTGCCGCACTGTGGGTGCAATGTCCTGACTGACGCGTTAATTGGGGGCCCCTTCATCACGACGGGGAAAGGATGGGCCATGCCTGTCGACCTGAACAACGCACAACCTCTGGCCTGGGATTCGGCCTCGCTCAACGCCGACACCAAGGCGATGCTCGACAACCTGCAGCCGAACATCCTGCGGGCGCACGTGCGCGAGTACCTGACCGTGTTGTTCGTGCGCTTCAACGACGTGGCAGAAGGCAAGCGATTCCTGCGCCACGTCGCCACCGCCCACATGAAGTCCGCGCGCAAGCACCTTGAGGAAATCCGGGCCTTCAGCCGTGAGCGGCGGCCGGGCAGCGCGTACGTGGGGGTCGGGATCAGCAAGGCGGGCTACCGCGACCTCGGGCACTCCGTCGAGGACGTACGCCGGTTCGGCGACAAGGTCTTCCGCGACGGCATGAAGCGGCGGATCGCCCTGGTCGACGACCCGCCCGTGGAGCAGTGGGAGAAGACCTACCAGCGGGAGATCCACGCCGTCATCCTGATCGGGGACGCCAGGCCGGAGCCGGTCGAGCGGCTGCGCGAGGAGATCCTCGGCGAACTGCCGCAGAGCGCCCGACTGCTCGGCGAGGAGACCGGCCAGGGCATGCGCAACCCGGCCGGTGACGGGATCGAGCACTTCGGGTACGTGGACGGCCGCAGCCAGCCGCTGTTCCTGAAGGACGAGATCGACCAGGAGCCGAAGGAGCACTGGAACCCGGCGTTCCCGCTCAGCAACATCCTGGTGGCCGACCCGTTCGCGCCGAACCCGGCCCGGCACTTCGGCAGCTACTTCGTCTTCAGGAAGCTGGAGCAGAACGTCCGCGCGTTCAAGGAGATCGAGCGGGACCTGGCCGACGGCCTGGCCCTCACCGGCGCCGACCGGCCGCGGGCCGGCGCGATGCTGGTGGGCCGCTTCAAGGACGGGACGCCGGTGACCAGCAAGCCCAAGGCCACCGGCGGCCCGGTGGCGAACGACTTCACCTTCGACGCCGACGACGGCTCCAAGTGCCCGTTCAGCGGGCACATCCGCAAGACGAACCCGCGCTCGTTCGGCCGCAACGTGCTGATGGCGCGCCGCGGCCAGACGTACGGCGAGCGCACCGACCAGCCCTGGGACGAGGAGCCGCCGGAGACCAGGCCCAGCGGTGACGTGGGCCTGCTGTTCATGGCGTTCAACTCCAGCCTGCTGGAGCAGTTCGAGTTCACGCAGCAGTCGTGGGCCAACAACCCGGACTTCCAGAACCCGGGCACCGGTCACGACCCGGTGATCGGACAGGGCGACCGGGACATCAAGGTCACCTTCCCGAAGGTGTGGGGACGGCCGGAGCAGTCCTTGCCGCAGCCGCAGGTCGCCCAGACGGTGACGATGCGCGGCGGCGAGTACTTCTTCATGCCGTCGCTGGCGTTCCTGCGCGGTCTGTAGTCCAGCCTCCGCAGCCTTCCCGGGCCTCCCGGGAAGGCTGTGAACTGGGGGTTTAAGATCATCTCGGGGGGATCCGGGATGATGCGCGCGTTTCTGAAGACCGAGGCGGGAAGCACCGTCGTACTGCTGGCGGCCACGCTGGCGGCACTGCTGTGGGCCAACTCCCCCTGGGGCGACAGCTACGAGACGTTCTGGCACACCCAGGCCGGGTTCGCCTTCGGGGCCACCGAGTTCTCGCTCGACCTGCGGCACTGGGTCAACGACGGGCTCATGACGATCTTCTTCTTCGTCATCGGCCTGGAGATCTCCTACGAGGTACGGCTCGGCCAGCTGCGCGACCGGCGCCTGGTCGCCGTCCCCGCGGTCGCCGCCCTGGGCGGGATGATCGTCCCCGCCGCCGTCTACCTGGCCTTCAACGCCGGCGGCCCGGCCGCGGGCGCGTGGGGCGTGCCGATCGCCACCGACACCGCGTTCGTGCTGGGCCTGCTCGCCGTGGTCGGCGCCCGGTGCCCGGACCCGCTGCGGGCGTTCCTGCTGACGCTGGCCATCGTGGACGACGTCCTGGCCATGATGATCATCGCGATCTTCTACACGGCCTCCCTGTCGGTGCCGGCGCTGATCGCCGCCGCGCTCCTGCTGGCCGCGATCGTGACGCTCCGGTGGCTGAAGATCTGGCGGGCGCCGGCGTACATTTTGCTGGGGTTCGCGCTGTGGGTGGCGACGCTGGAGAGCGGCGTGCACCCGACGCTGGTCGGGATCGCGCTCGGGGTTCTGGTGTTCGTGTACGCGCCGAGCGACCACAAGCTGCTGCGCGCGGGCGAGGCGGTGCAGCAGTTCACCAGCGAGCCGTCGGCCGGCGCGGCCCGCGAGGCGGCCAGGTCGGTGCAGCGGGCGGTGTCGGTGAACGAACGGCTCCAGCTGCGGCTGCACCCGTGGAGCAGCTATGTGATCGTGCCGGTGTTCGCGCTGGCCAACGCCGGTGTCCGGCTGGACGGGGAGACGCTGCGGCAGGCGCTCACCTCGCCGGTGACCCTCGGCATCGCGCTGGGCCTGGTGCTCGGCAAGTTCGTCGGCATCTCGATCGGCACGTGGATCCCGCTGCGCTTCAACTGGGGCGTGCTGCCGGGCAACCTCGTGTGGGGCCAGGTGCTGGGCGGCGCGGCGGTGTCGGGGATCGGGTTCACGGTGGCGCTGTTCATCGTGGACCTGGCTTTCGAGGACGCGGCGCTCGCCGCCCAGGCCAAGATCGGCATCCTGGCGGGCTCGCTGCTGTCGGCGCTGGCAGGCTGGATCGCGTTCAAGCTCGCCTGGGACCGGGGCGGCGTGTGCGCACCGCCCGACGCGGAGCCGGAGGAGGAGCTTCCGGTGCTGCTGGCCGTACCGGTGGGGCCGGGTGACCACGTGCGGGGGCCCGCGGACGCGACGGTCACGATCGTGGAGTACGGCGACTTCGAATGCCCCTTCTGCGGGCGGATGCACGGGGTGCTGCAGGAGCTGATGGAGCGGGACCCGGACGTGCGGCTGGTGTTCCGGCACTTCCCGCTGCGGAACATGCACCCCCGCGCGGTCGCGGCGGCCCTGGTCGCGGAGTCGGCGGCCGACGAGGGCCGGTTCTGGGAGATGCACGACATCCTGTACGCCAACCAGCGGTTCCTGACCGACGAGGACCTCGGGCACTATGCCGCCGAGCTGGGTGTGGAGCCGTGGAAGGACGTGCCGCGGCACTCGCGGCGGCTCGCCGGAGACGAGCGGTCGGGGCGGGACGGCGGGGTGCGGGGCACGCCCACGCTGTTCTTCAACGGGGTCCGCCACCAAGGTGCGCTGGACGCGGAGTCGATCTTTCGCGCGGTGGAGGAAGCCCGAAAATCCCCATAAGGTCGAGAAGATCTCCTTACCGATAGATATGGGGCATGGAATTGAGCATGATCAACCTCTTGATCCATATCGTGATGTTCATCGCCTTCGGCGCGGGGGCGGTCATCACGGGACTGGCCAGGCGACGGCATGGCAAGGGCGCGTTGCTGGGCATGTTCGGCTGCATCGTGCTGATGATCGACGTGCTGCCGACGGTCGCCACGTCCGTCTTCGCCCCGTCGATCGCCCGGGACCTCGGCTTCTCCACGGCGTCCACGATCTTCGGGCTTCTCGGGCTGGTGAACATGGCGCTGACGCTGGTGGGCTTCGGCCTGCTGGTGGCGGGCGTGGTCGCCCACCGCGGGCCCCGTCCGGAACCGCAGGCGCCCGCGTGGAACCAGCCCTCCCCCTACCCCCAGCCCGGGTACGGCCAGCAGGGCTACGGCCAGGGCTACGGCCGGCCCGGCACCCAGCAACCCGGCTTCCCCCAGCCCGGCCCGGCCCCTCAGCCCGGCTTCCCCCAGCCCGGCCCCACCCCGCAACCGGGCACCCCCGAGGCTCCGCACCCCGGTGCGGTCCCGCAGCCCGGCGCCCAGCAGCCTGGCGGTCCTCAGTACGGTGATCCGGCCTACGGTGGCCCCTCCTACGGTGGCCCGTCGTATGGTGGCGCTCCGCAGCCCGGTGGCGCGCCTGCCCCGCAGCCGGAGGCCGCGCCCGGCGAGCAGCCTCCCCCTCCGCCCTCCGGCGCTCAGCCGTGGTCCGACCCCGGCCGGCAGGGCTAGCCGCACAGCTACTCCGCCCAGCCCGGGTGATCGTCCCCCCTGGGCCGGGCGGGCCACCCCGCACAGATGTGACAATGTCTGGAAATCATCGGTGCGATTTCCGGGGGAATCATGACTCCACCGCAGCAGGGACCGCAGTATCCCGATCCCGAGGAGACGGTACGCCATCGCTGGCCCCACGCCGGCCAGCAGCCCCCGGACCAGTCAGACCCGCACAACCAGGGACCACCAGGACCACCGCCGCCCCCGCAACAGGTCTGGCCCCCGCAACAGCCCGGCCCGAACCCGGCGTGGCCCCCGCAGTACTCCGGCCCCCAGCAACCGCCCCCGAACGGCCCGCACCACCAACCCGGCCCAAACCACCCGCAGACCGGCCCGCAACAGCCCCCGCGCCAACCGCCTGGCCGGCATCAGACCTGGCCACCCCAGCAACAGCCCGGCATACCGCCACACGCCCCGGGACAGCCACCCCACCAGCCAGGCCCGCACCACCCCCAGACCGGCCCGCAGCAGCCGCCCGGCCACCACCAGACCTGGCCGCCGCAAGGGGTTCCGCCCCAGCAGTCCGCCCCGCAGACCTGGCCGCCACAGGGAATGCCACAGCAGGGGATGCCCCAGCAGGCTCGGCACCAGGGTCAGGACGGGCTCGGCGAGGGCACGGTGCGCCTGCCGTACACGCCGGACATGCTCCCCGACGTCGAGCAGTACGAGGCCGCGACCCCGAAGTCGGGCTGGTGGTGGGTGATCGTGGTGGGCGGTCTGCTGCTGCTGGTGGCCGTGGTGGCGGTCGGCGTCATCTTCTGGGTCAGGAGCACCGGCCTCTAGTCCGCCCGGGTCAGCTCCATGATCCAGTTGGTCTCCCAGGTCTTCTCCCCGTCCACCGAGAACGCCTGCTCCCACCGCGCCTCGTCCCCGCTGATCCGGGTCCAGATGAAGCGGGCGCGCACCGGCGTGCCCTGGTGCTGGTCGTCGCCGTAGAACTCGCCCCGGTCCCCCTGCCAGGTGCCGCTCATGGGCGGGTCGAAGCGGCCGGTACGGGTGCTGGCCCAGTGGATGGTCCAGCGCTGCTCGTCCACGTCGAACAGCCGGACGGTCAGCCCGCTGAACCCCTTCGTGGGAAACTCCACCTCGTCGAAGTGCGCGCCACCGGCGAAGTGGCTGCTCGCGACCGACCGGCCGGGGAACTCCTCCCACTCGTCGCTGCCCGCCAGCCATTTGGCGAGCCGCTTGTTGTGGATGTTCCAGGCGCCGGTGAAGAACTCGAATCCGTTCATGGCCTGGACGCTAAGACCGGCTCACTGACATCTATTGTCAGTGGCATGCGCGCTTCCCGCCTGGTGTCGATCCTCCTGCTGCTGCAGACGCGCGGCCGCATGACCGCGCGGGAGCTGGCCGAGCGCCTGGAGGTCTCGGTGCGCACGATCTATCGCGACGTGGAGTCCCTCCACACCGCCGGAGTCCCCCTGTACGGCGACGCCGGAACCAACGGCGGCTACCAACTGCTCGACGGCTACCGCACCCGGCTGACCGGCCTGACCAGCGACGAGGCCGAGTCGCTTTTCCTCGCCGGGCTGCCGGGTCCGGCCGCCGAGCTGGGGCTGGGGGCGGTGGTCACGGCGGCCCAGCTCAAGCTCATGGCGGCGCTGCCGGTCGAGCTGCGCGACCGGGCCGGGCGGGTCCGCGAGCGCTTCCACCTCGACGCGCCCGCCTGGTACCGGGAGCGCGACCCGCTGCCGTTCCTGCCCGCCGTGGCCGACGCGGTGTGGCGCGATCGGGTGCTCGACGTGCGGTACAAGAGCTGGAAGGGCGAGGTGACCAGGCGGCTGGAGCCGTACGGGCTGGTCGTGAAGGCGGGCCGCTGGTATCTGGTCGCCCGCAGCGGCGAGCAGGTGCGCACCTACCGGGTGTGGCAGATCCTCGACCTGGTCGTCCGTGAGGAGGCGTTCAGCCGCCCGGACGGTTTCGACCTGGCCGCGCACTGGCAGGAGTATCTGACCGAGTTCCAGGCCCGCCTGCGCCAGGGCGAGGCCGTGGCCCGGCTGACGCCGCGCGGCATGGACCGGTTGCGGGAGATGATGACGCCGGGCGTGGTGGGCGCGGCGGAGGCGACCGCACGGCTGCTGCCCGACGGCAGGACCGAGGTGACGCTGCCGATCGAGTCGGTGGAGCACGCGCTGGGCGAGTTCCTGCGCCTGGGCGCCGACGTCGAGGTCCGCACCCCGGCGGAGCTCCGCGAACGCGTCATCGCGACCCTGGATGACCTGACCGCCCGCTATCGCGAGACTTAACTGGGGGTATGGGGTGTTATAGCCCTTGAGGAGCCGTCCATGGACCTCCGCGACCACCTGCTCGTCCAGCTCTCCACCCGGGACGTGTACGACGCCCTGATCCTCGGCGACCGGCCGCACTCGGGGCTGGTCTTCACCGGGCAGGCGGCGCACGAGGCGGTGCGGATGGTGCGCAGGCGCGGCTACACGGCTCCGGTCCTCGCCGACCGCCGCCGCTACGCGGGCTCAGGACGGGTCAGGGGTACGGCGGGCCTGTCGGCGCACTGGATCGCCGACCAGGTCGAGGCCCGGGTGACGGTTCCGCTGACCGACTCCGGCTACGTCGGCCGAGGCGACACCGAGGCGCTGCACACCATCCTGGACCAGGCGAGCCAGTGGGGCGAGGTCGTGGCGGTCCTGCCGGTCCACGCCGACTGGCTGGGCCCCGGCCTGCCCGCCCTCACCACCGCCATCGCCACCTACGGCCTGCCCGTCGCCCTGGTCGTGGAGGACGCCGCCCCTCCACCCGCGCGGACCCCGGGGTTGCCGTTGCTGTCGGCGGGCGTCGCGGCATTGGGGGCGCTGGCCCATGGCGCGCCCTGGGCGGCGGTGGGGGTTCGCGAGGTGCTGCGGCATCTGTACCCCGAGCCGCATCAGGCCCGCGGCGGCTGGCGGAAGGGCGGGGCCAGGAGCGCGCTGGTGCCGGAGCTGCTGGAGTTCGTGCCGGTGGAGCGGCTGCCCGAGGGCGTGTGCGGCTGCTCGGTCTGTCACGGCCGTCCGTTGCGGCACCTGGCCGAGGCCGGGGAGCTGGAGGTCAACACCCACAACGTCACCGTGCTGCACCGGCTGCACGCCCGCATGCTCCGCTCTACCCACCGGGAACGCTGGTGGGCCGAGCTTCAGCCTGCCAGCAGTGCGTCCACCGTTCCGCGCCCAGCACCGTACGGCCGGGCACCTCGCTCGCACACACCGGCAGCGCCACCGGGCAGCGCGGATGGAAGCGGCACCCGTCCGGCGGTGCGATGAGGCTCGGCGGCTCCCCGCGCGCGGCGAGCTTCGGGACGGGCGCCGAATGGCGGGCGGGATCGGGGGCGGAGTCGAGGAGGAGCTGGGTGTAGGGGTGCCGGGGCGACTGGGTCAGGACTTCGCTGGGGCCGCTCTCGATCAGCCGGCCCGCGTACATGACGGTGATGTCCTCGGCGAAGTACCGGGCGCCGGCGATGTCGTGCGTGATGTACAGCAGGGCCAGCCCGCTGTCGGCCGCCAGCGTCTCCAGCAGCCGCAGCACCCCGAGCCTGATCGACACGTCCAGCATCGACACCGGCTCGTCGGCGATCAGCGCCATCGGCCGCACGGCCAGCGCGCGGGCGATGGCGACACGCTGGCGCTGGCCGCCGGACAGCTCGTGCGGCAGCTTGTCCATGAACTGCTCGACCGGCGTCAGGCTGACCCGTTCCAGCAGCTCGGCGACGAGCTCCTTCTCGTGCGCCGCCGAGCGCGCGTGGCCGTGCAGGCGCAGCGGCCTGGCCAGGTGGTAGCGGACCCGGTGGAAGGGATTGAGGGAGGCGAAGGGGTCCTGGAAGATGAGCTGCACCTGCCGCCGGTACGCGCGGAAGCCGGTCACCTTCCGCCCGTGCAGCAGCACCTCGCCCGACGTGGGCGGGTACACCTGGGCCAGCAGGCGGGCCACGGTGCTCTTGCCGCAGCCGCTCTCGCCGACGAGCGCGGTCGCCGTACCGGATCGCAGGGTGAGGGAGACGTCGTCCACGGCGTGCACGGTGCCGCGGCCGCGGGCGGCCTTGAAGTGCTTGGTGAGGTTGCGCCCTTCGAGCACGATCTCGCTCATCGGACCCCCTTTCCCTCGTTGAGCAGGCAGGAGACCCCGTCGCGCAGGGACGGGGTGATCTCCCGGCAGTCCGGCAGGGCGTGGCGGCAGCGCGGGTGGAAGGCGCAGCCGGGCGGCAGCGCGCGCAGGTCGGGCGGGGTGCCGGGGATGCCGAGCAGTTCCTCGCGCGGACCGTGCAGGCGGGGGAAGGAGCGCAGCAGGCCCAGCGTGTACGGGTGGCGGGGCGCGTCGTGCAGGGCGCGGGCGGAGCCGGTCTCGACGACCCGGCCGGCGTACATGATGGCGATCCGGTCGGAGATCTCCATGAGCAGCGACAGGTCGTGGGTGATGAAGACGACGGCGAAGCCGTACTCCTCGCGCAGGGCGCTGATCTCGTGGAGGATGTCGCGCTGCACCACCACGTCGAGGGCGGTGGTCGGCTCGTCCATGATGATGATCTCGGGGTTGAGCGCGAGCGCGATGGCGATCGCGGCGCGCTGGCGCATGCCGCCGGACAGCTCGTGCGGGTAGCCGCGACGCCGGTCGGCGCTGATCCCGACGCGCCGGAGCAGCTCAACCGACCGTTCTCCGCGCATCTTCCTGGTCATGGTGGGCCGGTGGATGCGGAGCACGTCCTCGATCTGCGCGCCCACGGTGCTGACCGGGTTGAGCGCGTTCATGGCCGACTGGAAGACGACGGCCAGCTCCGCCCAGCGGAAGGCGCGCAGTTCCTCGCCGCGCAGGCCCAGGACGTCCACGGCACCGCCGTCGGCGCGGTGGTAGGTCACCGTGCCGCCGGTGATCGTCGCGGGCGGGCGCAGCAGGCGGCCGATCGCGTGGGCGAGCGTGGACTTGCCGCTGCCGCTCTCCCCCGCCAGCCCGAGGATCTCGCCCCGCCGCAGGTCGAGCGAGACGCCGTCGACGGCGTGCACGGCGCCGCTGTTCGACTGGTAGTCGACGCCCAGGTCGCGGATCTCCAGGACGTTCATGCGCGCGCCTTCCGAACCTTGATCGTACGCAGCCGGGGGTTGGCTATCTCGTCCAGGCCGAAGTTGACCAGCGCGAGCCCGGTCCCGATGAGCGCGATGCAGAGCCCTGGCGGCACGAACCACCACCACGCCCCGATGAGCAGCGCCTGCCCGTTCTGCGCGAAGTAGAGCATGCTGCCCCAGCTCACCGTGGACAGGTCCGCCAGGCCGAGGAACGACAGCCCGGCCTCGGCCAGGATCGCGCCCACGACCGTCGCCAGGAAGCTCGTGGCGATCACCGGCAGCAGCACCGGCAGGATCTCGAAGAAGATGACCCGGATCGGGCCCTCGCCGCCTGCCCGCGCCGCCTCGACGAAGTCGCGCCGCCGTACCGACAGGGTCTGGGCGCGCAGGACCCGCGCGCCCCAGGCCCATCCGGTCACGGCGATGACCACCGCGACCGAGGTGACCCCGCGCTGGGGCAGGTACCCGGCGAGCACGATGATCAGGGGCAGCGCCGGGAGCACGAGGAAGATGTTGGTCAGCACTGACAGCACCTCGTCGACGGCTCCGCCGAAGTAGCCGCCGACCAGGCCCACGGCGATCGCGACGGCGGTGGCGATGACCGCCGAGAGCAGGCCGACGCCGAGCGAGACGCGGGAGCCGTACACGATCTGCGTGAGGATGTCCTGACCGGTCTGGGTCGTCCCGAGCCAGTGCGCGGACGAAGGTCCCTGCAGGCCCGCGTCGCTGGTCGCGGCCGGGTCGGCCGAGATCAGCAGCGGCCCCGCGAGCGCCATCAGCGCGAAGAAGACGAGGATGCCGGCGCCTATGCGGATCTTCATTGGCGCGTCCTTGGATCGAGGAGGACATAGGCCAGGTCGGCCAGGAGGTTCGCGACCAGGACGGCCAGCGAGATCACGAGGAAGATGCCCTGCATGAGCGGGAAGTCCTCGTTCTCGACGCCCTTCAGGAGCATGGAGCCGATGCCCGGATAGGAGAAGACGATCTCCGTCAGGACCGATCCGCCCACCACGAAGCCGAGCGAGAGGGCGAAGCTGGTGATGTTGGGCAGGATCGCGTTGCGGGCGGCGTAGGCCCACATGACGCGGCGGCTGGTCAGGCCCTTGGCCTCGGCCATCACGACGTAGTCCTCGCCGAGCGTGGTGACCATGACGTTGCGCATGCCGAGGATGCGGTCGGCCATCGAGGCGACGACGATCGTGACCGCCGGCAGCGTCGCGTGGTAGGCCACGCTGGCCAGGAAGTCGCCGGTGAAGCCGGGCGTCACCTCCAGCCCGTAGGCGCGCGAGCCCGGGAACCACTGCAGCGTCGAGCCGAAGACGAAGACCAGCACGAGCGCGACCCAGAAGTACGGCACCGCGTGCAGGAAGGTCGCGGCGGGCAGCACCCCGTCCAGCCAGGTGCCGCGCTTCCACGCCATGAGCACGCCGAGCGAGGTGCCGACGACGTAGCTGATCAGCGTGGCCACGCCGACCAGGCCGATGGTCCAGGGCAGGCTGTCGGCGATGACGGTGGAGACCTCGGTGGGGAAGAACGTGATCGAGCGCCCGAGCTCCCCGCGGAAGAGGTTGCCCAGGTAGTCCACGTACTGCGTCCAGAGTCCCGCGTCGCTGATCCCGAACGCCTTCTTCATCGCCTCGACGGCGGCCGGGTCCACGTTGCCCTTGAGCCTGGCCACCAGCAGGTCGACCGGGTCCCCCGGCATCAGCCGGGGGATCAGGAAGTTGAGCGTGACGGCGGCCCAGGCCGTGAGCAGGTAGAACCCGAGCCGCCTGGCCAGGAACCTCACGTGCCCGCTGGCCTCAGGTTGAGCAGCACCACGGCGGCGTCGGGCGAGGTGTACGGCGAGGGCATCGCGTACGGGTCCTGCTCGGAGGGCCAGCCGACGTACTTGCTGGTGCGGAACTGCGCCCAGGCCGGGCTGTAGAACAGCGGCAGCACCGGCTGCTTCTCCACCATGATCGTGCCGAGCCCCTGCGCCGCCTTCTGCTGGGCGGCCAGGTCGTCGGTGGCGGCGTAGTCGTGGATGAGCTTGTCGCTCGCCGCGTCCTTCCAGCGCTGGTAGTTGCCGGTGGCGGCGGTGCCGACGGGCTTGGCCAGCTCGCTGAACAACAGCGAGCGCATCTGGAAGTACGGCGAGGCCCCGGCCGGCGTGGCCCGGATCGACAGGTCGTAGCTGCCCTTGCCCACCTTGGAGACCCAGTCCTGGAAGGCGACGCCGCGGGTCTCGACGGTGATGCCGACCTTGGCCAGGTCCTCGCGGATGAGCTGGGCGGCGTTGACCCAGTCGGTGAACGGCGAGGGCACCAGCAGCTGGAACTTCAGCTGGGCCGGGTCGACGCCCTTGAGCAGTTCCTTGGCCTTCGCGATGTCGACCTTGTAGGCGGCGTCCTTGTAGGCGGGCGGCAGGAACGCCTCGCCGCCGGGGATGGGGATGCCGGTGGGGTGGGCGACCTTGGTGTAGCCGCGCTCGGCCACCTTGACGATCTTGTCGCGGTCGATGGCCAGGCTGATGGCCTGCCGTACCTCGGGCTTGGACAGGACGGGGTGGGTCAGGTTCGGCAGGAGGGCGACCACGCCCTCGGGCGGGAAGTAGTACTTGTTGGTCTCGGGCTTGCCCTGGACGTAGATCTTGTCGATGTCGGGGACGAACGCGCCGGCCCAGTCGATCTCGCCCTGCTGCAGCCCGGTCTGGACGGCGTTGGCGGTGTAGGCGGGGAACCTGACCGTGGGGACGACGGGCTTGCCGGGCTGCCAGTAGCCCGGATTCTTCGTCATCTCGTAGAGCTGGGCGGAGAACTTGGCCAGCTTGTACGGCCCGGTGCCCACCGGCTTGGGGTTGGTGAAGGTGACCGCGTTCTCCTTCTCGAACAGGTGCTTCGGCACGATCGCCGTGCTGCCCGAGATGTTGAAGAGCTTGGCGTAGGAGGTCGACGTGAAGTCGAGCTGAACCTTGTCCGGGGCGAGCGCCTTGGCTCCGGCCAGCTCCACGGCGCTCTTGTTGAGCTCCGGGTGCTTGATCATCGTCTCGAAGGTGAAGACCACGTCGTCGGCGGTGAACGGCTTGCCGTCGGTCCACTTCACGCCCTGGCGGAGGGTGAAGGTGAGCGTCTTGCCGTCGTTGCTCCACGCGTGGCTCAGCGCCAGCCACGGCTTGGTCTCGCCCGGTTTGAGCTTGTTGAAGTACTCGAGCGTCTCGTAGATCATCCCGGTGGTGCCGAAGTTGACGCCCTCCAGGTGGAACGGGTTGAAGTTCTCCTGGAAGGTGCCCGAGTCGATCGCGTGCACGACCAGCGGCGGCGCCGCCGCGCCCGGCCCCTTCTGCCCTCCCCCGCCCGAGCAACCGGCGAGCACCAGAGCGACGGCGATGATCGTTAAACGTTTCATCAGAAGGTTCCTCTCACCCGCAGATCACGGGATCCCACCGGGGCGGCGAACGCCTGCGCGCGGCGGAATCCGGCAGGCGCGCCCCGCACGATCGTGAGCGCCCGGTAGTAGTCGACGTAGGGGAAGCCGTAGGTCTCCCCGCGGGCGTAGGCGTAGCCGGTGATCGCCCGCGACCAGATCTCGTAGGCCTCCTCGGCGATCTCGACGAACACGTCGGGGCGGAAGCCCTCGGCGTCCTCCCAGTTGTCGGCGTAGTAGAGCTGGGCGGCCCAGTGCGCGGGCAGGTCGCGCTCCAGCGTCTTCAGCCCGCCGTAGAAGCGGGCGTCCTCGACCACGCGGTGGGTGCGGGCGTGGTCCTTGTGGATCGAGGCGCTCCAGTGGGTGAGGAGCACGTCCGGTTTCAGCTCCCTGATCAGGTCGCCGACGCGCGTCTTGACGTCCTCGTCCTCGGGGAGCAGCCCGTCCTCGTAGTCGAGGAACCTGGCCCGCGCGCCGATCGCGGCCGCGAACGCCTCCGCCTCCTCGCGCTTCTGCGCGGCGTAGTCGGCCACGGACATCCGGGGGTGACCGCGCTCGCCGAGCGTGAGGTGCAGGAGCGTCGCCTCGTGCCCCTCAAGGACATGCTGCGCGAGTACGGCTCCCGCCGTCAGATCCATGTCGCCGGCATGCGCGCCGATGGCCAGGATGTTCACGCGCTCCACCTCATGACGTGGAAACGCCTGGTCACCTCGTAGCCCGCCTTGGTGTAGAGCACGCCGGCCGGGCTGGCCTCGCCGGTCCACAGGAACCACGAGGAGTGCAGGCCCTCGGCGCGCTTGGCGGTCATCGTGAGGTGGAGCAGGATCTTGCCGAGGCCGGTGCCGCGTTCGCCCGGGTCGACGCCGAAGGGGCCGAAGCGCTCGGGGATGCCGCGGTAGGCCGCGTAGAGCGCGAAGCCCACGATCTTTTCCCGTTTTTTCGCGATAATCATGCGTTCGACGGATTTATTGTGGCGGATCGCCTCGCCCCAGTCGGGGTTGAAGACGTCGGCCGCGAAGCGGATCAGCTCGGGCAGTTCGCCGGCGGTGGGGTGGCGGAAGCCGTACCCCTCGCTCTCGCGCTTCTCGCGCAGGGCGTGCACCTCGGGCGGGGTCGCGTAGCCGACGAGCGTGCGGTCCATCGCGACCGGCGAGTACAGCGTGGTGAAGCCCATCGCGCCGAGCAGCGCGAACGCCCGCGGGTAGAGCTCGGCGTCGACGCCGGGCAGGACGTAGTTGGGGGTGTAGGAGGCGAAGTCGACGCGGGTGCGCCCCTG
Source organism: Nonomuraea sp. NPDC050540 (assembly GCF_044457485.1). Taxonomy (NCBI): domain Bacteria; kingdom Bacillati; phylum Actinomycetota; class Actinomycetes; order Streptosporangiales; family Streptosporangiaceae; genus Nonomuraea; species Nonomuraea sp. NPDC050540. Next base: position 39,884 of record NZ_JBITHA010000001.1, on the reverse strand, counting down.
ATCGCGCAGGAACGCCAGCGCCTCGCCGAGCAACCGCCGGCCGAGCCCGGAGCCCCGGTGACCCGGGGCCACGAAGAAGAACGGGATCCACCCGGTCTCCGGCTCCAGGTCGGTGCCTGGCGCGAGGGGCGTCTGGCGGCGTACCGCGTAGGCGCAGCCCACCACCCGGCCGTCCGCGACGGCGACACGCAACCCGTCGGGGTCGAAGTTGGGGTCGAGCAGGACGCAGTCGCGAAACCACGTCGCGGTCGTCGGGTCGGCGGGCAGGCTCTGGTTCCAGCAGTCGATCAGTGAGGGCTCATCCCCCGCGACGAACGCGCGGACTGTGACCGTCATGAACAAGAGCTTTCCGACTGGTAAGCGCTCTGGTCAATAAGTTCGGGAAGAAATTTTCTCTGCGCCCGAACCTCTAGAAACTTTCCTTCGCCTCCGGTAAGTATGGAACGTTGCCCGACTGATTAGGCATGACAACCGACACACGCGGCGCCGAGCCGTCTAGCGTCAGGTGTATGGACCCAGACGAACCTGACATCCTGGGAACCCCCGGTTACGACTTCCGCGCCCACCAACTCTGGCGCTGGACCGACTCCCCGTGCGACGCCGCGATCCGCGCCGCACTCGACACCGGCCTCACCTCCGCCCGGCTCAGCCTCGACGACTTCTATGTGCTCATCACCTTCGCCCGCCGCTGCACCCTCGCCGCGGCGAGAACCGCCGACCCCAGCCACGTGCGGTACGCCTACGCCGCCCTGGCCACCCTCGACCTGAAACGCGTCGACTGGCGCGACGGAACCTGGGCCGCCAACCTCGTCACCTGGGCCGCCCAGCGCCTCGGCCTGGACGCCCCCGCCCTGGCCGCGGCGGCCGCCGAACACGCCAGCCCCGAGACCGGCGAGGTGCTGGTGCGCTCCACGACCCAGCACGTCGACATCAGCGCCGACTGGGGCTACCTGCCCTGGCAGACGCCCGGCGGCCTCGTCCTGCTCAGCACCGAGCACGAGCCGTACTCCCCCGACGCCGACCTGGCCGCGGTCGGCATCGCCATGGCCGTCGAACTGGAGAACGCCGGATACCTGGTCGGCGAGGTCACGGTCGGCAGCGACCTGCCCGCCGTCTGGGTGGACGACCGCGAGAAGCTCACCAAGAAGCTGGCCGGCTGCGCCTATCTGCGCGGGGAGCAGTCGGGCGTCGACGACGGCGTCCTCGTCTTCTTCGCCGAGGCGCGCGGCCCGTCACGGGCCAGGGCGATCGTGGCGGCCGCGGGCGCCTACGAGCACGCGCTCGCCTTCGCCGAAGGGAAGATCGCCACCATTCTCATCGCCCAGCCCGGCCACGCCCTGCCGCTCATCCACTTCGAACCGGCGCTCAGAAGGGCTCTGGAGAGCGCGTGACCTCAGCCCCGGCCGACGAACGGCATCGTGGTCGCCATCACGGTCATGAACTGCACGTTCGCCGCCAGCGGCAGCCCCGCCATGTAGAGGACGGCGCTCACCACGTGCTCCACGTCCATGCGCGGCTCGGGCGCCGTCGTCCCGTCCGCCTGCAGCACGCCCTGCGCCATCCTCGCCGTCATCTCGGTGGCGGCGTTGCCGATGTCGATCTGCGAGCACACGATGTCGTACGGCCGGCCGTCCAGCGACAACGCCTTGGTCAGCCCGGTGATCGCATGCTTGGTGGCGGTGTAGGGCGCGCTGAACGGCCGCGGCGCGTGGGCCGAGATCGACCCGTTGTTGATGATCCGCCCGCCCCGCGGATCCTGCCGCCGCATGATCCCGAACGCCTGCCTGGCACACAGGAAGGAGCCGGTGAGGTTGGTGTCCACCGCGGTACGCCACTGCTCGACGTCGAGCTCGTCCACGGGCACCGGAGGCGTACCCGTGCCGGCGTTGTTGAACAGCAGGTCGACCCGTCCGAACCGCTCCCGCACGGCCCCGAACAGCGCCGCCACCGACCCCTCGTCCCGCACGTCGGCGGGGACGACCAGCCACCCGCCCTCGTCCGGCGGGCCCGCGGTCTCCCGCAGCGTCTCCTCCCGCCGCCCCGCGGCCACCACCGCGTAGCCGGCCCCGCGCAGCCCCCTGGCGACGGCCCGCCCGATCCCGGACCCCGCCCCGGTGACGACGGCGACCTTGGATGCCTTGGTCATGCCCGGCAAACTACCATCATGACCTGGGACGAGTACCTCTACGAGACCCACACTCCCGAGCAGTTGCACGGGTGGGCGAACAGCCTGGCGTACTTCCACTTCTGCCGCGCCTACGGCGGCCACTCCAACGACGGCGACCGCCTGCTGGCCGCGCTGCGCACCGAAGACCCGGCCGGGATCCTGACCGTGCTGGGCCTGCCGGTCAAGCGCATCCCGCCCGGCACCCCGCAGGCAGTGCCGGGCCAGGGCTACACCGTCCAGGAGTACGCCCTGTTCCCCAGCCCGATCCCCGGCCACCCCGACCTGGACCAGCCCGGCTGGGTCACCCTGGCCGGCCACCCGGCCCACGTCTGGGCGACGGCCACCACCCTCACGATCAGCGTCCACGACGCCACCGACGTCTACACGGTCACCGAGTCCGCGGTGACCGCCGCCCGCGCCATGGAAGAGCTCCTCACCCCGCTCTCGGCCCACGTCATCGACCCACCCCAGAACGACCGCAACTGCATCTGCCTCCATCGTTCGACCGCGGGTGAAGTGTCGGGTTCCTAGGCTGCTTGTGTGACATTTGGGGAAATGCTGGCCGTGTTCGGCGCCGGCGCCGGGGCGGGGGCCATCAACACCGTCGTCGGCTCCGGGACACTGATCACGTTTCCGGTCCTGCTGGCCACCGGCCTGCCCCCGGTCACCGCCACGGTCTCCAACGCCCTCGGCCTGATCCCCGGCTCGATCAGCGGCGCCATCGGCTACCGCGAGGAACTGCGCGGCCAGCGGCGGCGCATCCTGCGGATGAGCGCGGGCGCGCTGGTGGGCGGAGTCACCGGGGCGGCGCTGCTGCTGGTGTTGCCGGCCGCCGCGTTCGAGACGATCGTGCCCGTGCTGGTGGGCCTCGCGCTCGTCCTGATCGTCCTACAGCCCTGGATCGCCAAGGCGGTACGGCGCCGCCGGGACCGAAGCGCCGACCCCGACGGCGGCCCGGTGCTGCTGACGGGACTGACGCTGGCCAGCGTGTACGGCGGCTATTTCGCCGCCGCCCAGGGGATCATCTACATGTCCCTGATGGGCATGCTCCTCGACGAGGACATGCAGCGGCTCAACGCCCTCAGGAACGTCCTGGTCGCCGTGGTCAACACCGTGGCCGCGCTCTTCTTCCTGCTCGCCGCCGACTTCGACTGGACCGCCGTGGGCCTGCTGGCAGTGGGTTCCGCGATCGGCGGCCGAGCGGGGTCGGCGCTGGGCCGCCGGCTCAGCCCCGCGGTGCTGCGGACCCTGGTCGTGGCCGTCGGCACCGTGGCACTGGTCCAGTTGCTGGCCCGCGCCTAGTACCTCTGCAGGAAGAGGGCCTCGGTGAGGGCCATGCGGGCGATCTCGTCCGGGTCCACGCTCTCGTTGGGCGCGTGCATGAGCGTGAGCGGCTCCTCGACGCCCATGAGGATGATCTCCGCGTCCGGGTAGGTGTCGCGGAAGACGTTGCACAGCGGGATGGATCCGCCCTGGCCGAGGCTGACCGACTCGACCCCGTAGGCGTCCTTCATCGCGCCGCGCAGCGCGGTGTAGGCGGGCCCGCCGGTCTCGGCCAGGAACGGCTGGCCGGAAGCCTCCCGCTCCACCGTCACGCGCACGCCCCACGGAGCGGCCGCCTCCAGGTGCGCGATCAGCGCGTCCTGGGCCCGCACCGGGTCCGTGCCGGGCGGCACCCGCAGGTTGAGCCGGGCCTTGGCGTGCGGCTGGATGGCCGAGGCCGAGCCGACGACGGGCGGGCAGTCGATGCCGAGCACGGTCAGCGCGGGCCGCGCCCACAGCATGTCCGAGACGGTCCCGTCGCCGAGCGGCGTCTCGCCGTTCAGCATGTGCGCGTCGGCGGCGAACTGCCCGGCGGGGTACGGCGCACCACTCCACGTCTGCGTGTTGTCCAGGCCGTCGACGGTCGTGTTGCCCTGGGCGTCACGCAGGGACGAGAGCATGTGGATGAGCGCGGCCAGCGCGTCAGGGGCGGCGCCGCCGAACATGCCGGAGTGCATCTCGCTGCTGAGCGCCTCGACCGAGACGACCACGTTGGCCAGGCCGCGCAGGCTGACGGTGAGCGCGGGCCGGCCGACGGCGGCGCCGCCGGTGTCGCAGACCAGGATGGCGTCGGCGCGCAGCAGGTCGGCGTTCTTGGGGACGAAGTCCTCCAGCCCGCCGGTCCCCTGTTCCTCCGAGCCCTCGACGATGAGCTTCAGGCCGACCGGCACGTCGTCGCCGAGGGCGCGCAGCGCGGTCAGGTGCATGAGGATGTTGCCCTTGCAGTCGGCGGCGCCCCTGCCGTACCAGCGGCCGTCGCGCTCGGTCAGCTCCCAGACCGGGCTGTTCCAGGCGTCCTCGTCCAGGGGCGGCTGGACGTCGTAGTGGGCGTACAGCAGCACCGTCTTGGCGCCGGGCGGGCCGGGGCGCTCGCCGTACACGGCCTTGCTGCCGTCGGCGGTCTCGGCCAGGCGCAGGCCGCTGAAACCGACCTGGGCGAACGCGTCCAGCACCCACTGGGCGGCCTTCTCGCACTCCTCCGGCGGGAACTGCCGCGCGTCGGCCACCGACCGGAACGCCACCAGCTCGGCCAGATCCTTCTTCGCCCGCGGCATCAGCGCGGCGACGCGCTCACGCAACTCCATCGGATCACCCTTCGAGGTGGAGCCCGGCCAGCGCCTGGGCGAACTGTTGCTGCTTGTCCGGGCAGTACACCTTCACCGCCAGCCCGGCCCCCTCGATCAGGCGCTGCCCGGCGATGATCGGCCGCTGCCCCGGCCCGGCGGCGCCGTTGGTGAGCGCGGCGACCTTGGCGACCGTACCGGCGGGGTCGGCGCACAACTGACCGCCCTTGGTGCCCAGCGCCTTGGTCAGGACGTCGGGATCGACCGGGTTCAGCCCCGCCGCGACGAGCTCCTCGTTGAGCTGCTTGGCCTTGCTCTGCGCGGTGGCCGTGGCGTTGGCCGTGCGGGTGCCCCACATGATGGCCATGATGATCAGGACCACCACCACGAGCAGGCCGGTCGCGGTGTAGGTGATCCACCGGCTGCGCCGTTCCCCGTCGATGACGCGCGCGTGTGCCCCCATGACGTTCCCCTCACTCGCCCTCTGCGGCGGCCCGCCCGGGGTCACGCCAGGAGGGCCTGCTGAGCTTGATGAGCAGGTACGGCACCGCCAGCCCGACCACGATCAGCCCGCCGCCGACGATCAGGACGTAGACCAGCGGGCTCCCGGAGCCGAACTGCGACGGCGGCACGAACCCGATGATCATCGCGGCGGCCGAGGCCAGGAAGCCGACCACGCAGAGCAGGCCCAGGGCCGGGGCGCGGAAGCCGCGCGGGTGGTCGGGCTGGGTTCTGCGCAGCCGTACCGCCGCGACGAACATCAGCAGATAGACGATCAGGTAGATCTGCGTGGTGATCACCGACAGGATCCAGTAGGCGCTGGAGACGTCCGGGATGAACGCGTACAGCAGCGCGATGACCGTCGTGACGACGCCCTGGGCGACGAGGATGTTCTGCTGGATGCCGTGCTTGTTGAGCTTCTGCAGCGACGGCGGCAGCCAGCCCTCCTCACGGCTGATCATCAGCACGCCCTTGGAGGGCCCGGCCAGCCAGGTCAGCATGCCGCCCAGCGACGCCGCGATGATCATCAACCCGAAGACCGGCGTCAGCCACTGCACGCTGAAGTGGGCGAACATGGTGTCGAACGCCTGCATCACCCCGGCGGTGAGGCTGGTGCTGTCGGCCGGAACCACCCAGCTGATCGCCAGCGCGGGCAGAATGAAGATCACCAGCACCAGCCCGACCGCGAGGAACATCGACCGCGGAAAGTCCTTGGCCGGGTTCTTGAGGCTGGAGACGTGGACCGCGTTCATCTCCATGCCCGAGTACGACAGGAAGTTGTTGACGATCAGCACCAGGCTGGCGATGCCCGCCCACGGCGGCAGGATGTGCGCCGCGTCCATGGGCGCGGCCGACGGGTTGCCCTGGCCGAGGAAGACCATCCCGAGCAGGATCAGCACCGTTCCGGGGATGAGCGTGCCGATCACCAGACCCGCGCTGGACAACCCGGCCACGGTCTTCGTCCCCTGGCTGGACACCCAGACGCCCGCCCAGTAGACGACCACGATCACGATCGCCGTGTAGAGCCCGCTACCGGCCAGCTCGGGGTTGATGACGTACGCGAAGGTGCTGGCCACGAAGGCGAGCAGCGTCGGATAGTAGAAGATCGTCATCGCGAACTGGCACCACACGGCCAGGAACCCCAGGGGCTTCGACAGTCCTTGGCTGACCCAGTTGTAGACCCCTCCGCTCCAGCCGGAGGCGAGTTCGGCCGAGACCATGGCCGTGGGCAGCAGGAACACGATCGCCGGAACCACGTAGAGAAAGATCGCCGCCAGCCCGTACACGGCCATGCTGGGCGCGGAGCGCAGGCTGGCGACCGAGCTCGTGATCATGAATGCCAGCGCGACCCACGAGATCCACGCGGTGGCGGGCTTGGCCGCGACCGCCGCCTTCGGCGCCGCTCCCGAATCCCCCGGAACATCGACAGAGCTCATTCGACTACCCCCCACCGTGACATAACCATCACAATGGGTAACCAAACTCCTAGGGACTCCGCGGCATGTCGAACAGGGCGCGTTCGTCCTGACCGGGCGCCTCGAACTGGCCGGCCCACTGCCCGATCATGGCCTTGGTGATCACGACGGTGTCCGGCGTTCCCGTGCCGTTGCGAACCTCCAGACGCCGCCACAGCTCATCGAGCGGCACGTCCAGATACCGCAGTTCGACCCCGGCCCCGATCGCGCGGGCCCGAAGCCGCACCTCGTCCCTCTCCTCGCGAGCCCAGAACCCGAACTCCAGGATCACCGTCTGGCCCAAACTCAGCAGCTCATACGCGTGCTCCCGGAAAAGCCCCTCAAGACGCTCCCGGGCGCCCTCGTCATAAAGATCGATGCCCAGCCTCGCCAGCCACTCATCCGGACACAGGCGAACCGCGGGCCGTTCGGCGGCCAGCCGCTTGGCGAGCGTCGTCTTTCCCGAACCTGGCAGGCCGCACAACACGATCAGCAGCGCCTTCATCTCTCCTCCGGGCACCGCATCAGAAGAGAGACAGGCTGGGCAGGAGCTTGCGCGCCGCGTCGATCAGCCGTTCCGCCGTGGCGGTCGCCGCCTCGGCCTCGTCCTGTTCGACGTCGTCGCCGGGCCGTACCGGATACTCGATCTCGTTACGGCGGCGCCGCAGCGCGCCGAAGTCCCTGAAGGCATGGCCGAACTGGGCCCGCAGCACTTCCTCCACCACGTAGTGCCCGCCCGCGGTGGTGGGCCGGAGGCCCTGGTGTGCCAGCACAGCCGTGCAGGCGTGCCGGGCCGCGTCGTAGGAGAGGATGAAGGCGCTGTCGGGGTCGTCGGCGATCCCGTGGGCCGTTCTCAGAGTGCGCCCGGCGCGTTCCACCCACTCGGTGCCGTCAGCGGCGGAACCCGTGACCTTCTGAAGCCGCCCCTCCGCGAGAAGCCGCTCCACCACCGCCTCCCCTTGGTTCCACCGCATCACTCCGCCTCCCGAACCCAGACCAGCGGCGAAGCCCGGACCTGGTTGGCAAGCGGATCAGCGGCCTTCGCCCAACGCTCACGCGTCATGAGAACCGGATTGACGGAAATCCCCAGCCCGTCCTCCACCCGCTCGGCGGCCTCATAGACATCAGCCCGGGAAGCCGCGCCCACCACCAGGACATCGATGTCGTTCGGCGGCGGACCCGGCTCACCGAGATACCGGCTCGCCCAGGACCCGAAGATGGCCACCGCGTCCACGCCGGAAAGTCCGGAGAACTCCCGTTCGACGAGAAGGTGCGGCCCGAACGCCAGCGTCAGGAGCTCGGTGAGCGGCCGGGCATAGCGCCCCGGCACCGTGGCCCGAATCAGATGGGCCCGCCCAACCTTGCGCCCGCGCAACAGCCCGGCCTCCAGCAGCCGCCCCACTTCCCGCTGCATCGTGGTCAGCGGAACCCCGATCTTCCCGGCGAGCTCGGTGACGGTGAACTCGCGGTCGGGGTGAAGGTAGAGCAGGGTGAGCAGGTCCGCCTGATGCCGCGACCGGAAGATCGGCAGTAGAGGAGGCGACTCACTACGCATAGATGAAAGTTATCACCCATCTATGCGTAGTGTCACCAGCTCCGACCTTGAAGGCCGGACTCACCAACTCCGCAGACTCAACGCGATGACCGTATCTAGCCGAAACTCGTGCCGCGGGTGACAGAGCGCACAGCCGCCCCAATCGGGACTCAGCCTTCATGGCCTTCCTACACGCGCAAGCCGCGCGCCGAAGGCGCGCACGATCAAAGGCGCCCGAGCGAAGCGAGGACCATTGACCGGGGCGGGCTCCAACGGCCTAACCACCCAGCCGGGCAACGGGTGGTAGCTCAAGAAGAACGCCCGAGCGCGGCGAGGACGACCAGGGGTCGGGGCCGTGCCCCGACTGGAAGAACGCGCGAAGCACCATGCCTTTGCCCCGGGAAAGCGCCCGACCGGAGGGAGGACCTTCAGGGGTCGAGCTTCAGCTCGACTGGAGAAACGCCTGGAATCCCGGATGCGCGAAGCGCGCCAATATGAAAGACCTTGCCTGTGGAGCTATGGGGATTCGAACCCCAGACCTCTTCCATGCCATGGAAGCGCGCTACCAACTGCGCCATAGCCCCTGGTCACCGCTTCGAGCCTGCTCGTTGCGGCGCTCGGAGAGCATATCGGCATCCCGTCGTTTCGCCTAATCGGTCCTCGCCAGCGCCTCCAGTGCGTCCAGCTGCCGTCGCAGGCCGAACTCGAACAGGGTGTCCAGGTCCAGGTCCAAGTGCTGGTCGCGGAGGACCGCGGCCAAGGTCGGGTGGGCGGGCATCAGCTTGTTCAGGGCTGCCTCTCTCGTGGCCATCCACTCGTCGTCGCTCATCCCTGTGTCCTGTACGGCCCGCGCCTCCGGCTCCAGGTTGGCCGCCAGGCCTCTGACGAACGCCGCCAGGGACACCGTCGCGTGCAACATGGTGTTCGGGTCCAGCCCCAGTCCCGACATCGCTCGCATGATCCACTCGGTGTGAGCCAACCCGTTGGCCCCCAGGTGAGGCCTGGTCAGCGGATAGGCGCAGGCCAGCCACGGATGTCTCCGGTGCACGCCCCACTGCAGCCTGAGCGACAGTTCGATCCGCTTCTGCCAGCCGTCCGGTACGCGGGCGGGCAGCCGGGCCTCGCCGTACACCTGATCGACCATCTCCCGCACGTGCCGGTGCAGGGCCATCGTGGGCCCTCCGGAAAGAGCCTTGGAAGGCTACGAAGCGAGAATGCGTCCCTACGTGGAGATCTGTCAGAAGCAGGCGAGAGGCGCCGACGGATTCCTGGTTCCCGCGAAACGCACCCACATCTGGATGCGCAACCAGGTCTTCCGCCTCGTGCCGCCCGGGCTCCTGAACACGAGCAAGGCGGCCGAGGCGATCAGTCTCTAGGTCTCGATGTCGTCACTGTTGACCGGCTCCGGCAGCGTTCCGGCGTTGTGCTCCAGCAGGCGCCAGCCTTTGCGGCCCTCCTCCAGCACCGACCAGCTGCAGTTGCCGAGGCCGCCGAGCGTGTGCCAGAGCTCCTCGGGCAGGCCCAGCAGCTCACAGATGCCGAGCCGCAGCGCCGCGCCGTGGGAGGCGATGACGAGCAGGCCGTCGTCGTCGAGCTGAGCCGCCCACCGGCGCATCGCGGCGACGACCCGGGCCGCGACCTCGGTGACCGGCTCGCCGTCCGGGGCTTCCCAGGCGATGTACTCCTCGGGCCAGCGGGCCCGGATCTCCTCCCTGGTCAACCCTTCCCAGGCGCCGCCGCCGCGTTCGCGCAGATCCTTGTCGACGGAGACGTCGAGCTTGACGATCCGCGCGAGCGCCGACGCGGTGTCGTGGGCCCGGCTCAGGTCGGAGGAGACGATGAGGCTGGGCTTCAGGGAGGCCAGCAGCGACGCCGCCCTCGCGGCCTGGGCCTGGCCGGTCTCGTCGAGTGCGATGTCGGTGTGGCCCTGGAAGCGGTGCTCGACGTTCCACAGGGTCTGGCCGTGCCTCAGGCAGACGATGCGTCTACTCAAGAGCGGGCCCGCTGGATGTTGGCGTGCGTCACGCTCTCCGGCAGGCCGATCGCCGGACAGTCCTTCCACAGGCGCTCCAGCGCGTAGAAGGTGCGGTCCTCCTCGTGCTGGACGTGGACGACGAGGTCGATGTAGTCGAGGAGCACCCAGCGCCCCTCGCGCTCACCTTCGCGGCGTACCGGCTTGATGTCGGCCTCGATGCGCAGCCTGTCTTCGATCTCGTCGACGATGGCGCGGACCTGGCGGTCGTTGGTGGCGGAGCAGAGCAGGAAGGCGTCGGTGATGACGAGCTGCTCGCTCACGTCGTAGGCGAGGATGTCATCGGCCAGCTTGTCGGCCGCGGCCTCCGCGGCGATCTTGACGAGCTGGACGGCTCTGTCGGATGCGGTCACGATGCGGGTCAGTCCTCCTCTATCGGTTACCTATGAGATTACCCTTCCTCGGTGTAGGCCCTCGACTGCAGAGTGAACATCTCGGCGTAGATGCCAGAACGTTCCATGAGTGAGACGTGGGTTCCCTCCTCCACTACTTTCCCGTGTTCGAGCACGTAGATGCGATCCGCCCAGCGCACGCTCGCCAGCCGGTGGGTGATCATCAGGACGGTCCGCTGCACGGCGTGGCGCCGGATGCTCTCGAAGATCGCGTGCTCCGACCGCGCGTCGAGGGAGGCGGTGGGCTCGTCGCAGATGAGCAGCGGCGCGTCGCGGTACAGGCCGCGCGCGACCGCGATGCGCTGCCACTGCCCGCCCGACAGTTCCGTCCCGCCCTTGTAGCTGGGGTCGAGCATGGTCTCCAGCCCGTACGGCAGGCGCTCCACGACCGCGTCCGCCCCCGAGGCGGTCAGCGCGGCGTCCAGCGACTCGCCCGAGTCGTGCCGCCCGATCGCGATGTTCTGCCCGGCGGTCAGGGGCCAGTGGGTGAAATCCTGGGCGATGACCGCGATCCGCTCGCGTAACGCGGACCGGTCGATCCGGCGCTCGTCGACGCCGCCCCAGGTGACGGTTCCCGAGTCGGGCAGGTAGAGCCCACCGATGATCTTGGCCAGTGTGGTCTTGCCCGAGCCGTTCTCCCCGACCAGCGCGACGATCTCACCGGGCTCGATCCTGATGGAGACGCCGGTCAGCGCGGGCGTGTCGGCGGCCGGGTAGGTGAAGTCGACGCCCTCGACGCGGACGCGGTCGGGCTCGGCGGGCGGGGCCGTACTGCCGGAGACCTCCGCGCGGGCCTCGGCGTCGGCGCAGAAGTGGACGTAGTCCTCGTAGAACAGGCCCGCCTCGTAGGCCCGGTTGACGCCGTGGAGCGCCTGCGAGGTGGCGCTGCCGGCGCGCTGGATGGCCAGTACGGCGGTCGCCGCCACGGCCAGGTGCACCTGCCCGGTCCACAGCAGCAGGCCGAGCGCCCCGTACACGAGGCCGGTGGCCAGGCCGCCGAACAGGCTGCCCCAGATCCCGGCGATCTGCTGGCGGCGTACGGCGCGCAGCTCGTAGCGGGTGACCCACCGGTAGATGCGGGCGAACTCGGCCAGCAGGTACGAGCGCATCGTGTAGGAGCGGATCTCGGCGGCGGCGGGCCGCTCGGTCATGAGGTCCTGCAGCGTGCCCTGCCTGCGCCTGGCGGCGGCGATCCCGGCGGTGACCTGGTAGTTGACCCGGGCGACGCGTACCGATGCCCACGTGCTGGGCACCGCCGCGAGCAGGATGAGCGGCAGCAGTACCGGATGGAGGACCCCCAGGGCCCCCGAGACCGCCGCGAGGCCGATGAAGCCCGAAAGCGTGGACATCACCGCCCACAACAACATCGACGGCCCGCGCACCGCCGTCATCGAGGTCCGCTGCATCTGGTCATGGAAGACCGGGTCGTCGAACGCGACCAGTTCCACCCCGGTGGTCAGCCTGACCATCCGGTTGTGGACGGTCTGCATGAGCAGCGGATCGAGCCGGTCCCGCGCCCACTGACCGGCCTCGCGGAAGGCGGAGCGCAGCACGGCCGCGCCGACCACCGCCACGATGCCGGGCACAGCGGCGACCAGCCGCTCCGGCGTGGGCACGGCGGAGAACAACTGCATGAGCACGTCCGTCGTGGCCAGCAGCCCGATCGCGGTGAAGACCTCCGACACCAGCGTGGAGCTCATCATGACGACGGTGTCCGCCCGGCTGGTACGCCAGCTGAGCACCAGCACGTCGCGGATCAGCGAGGGAAGCCGCCGCAGCATGGTGAACAACCCGGACGCGGTGACCTCCGCGTCGTGCGCCCACCAGGCTTCCTCTTTGAGCTCCAGTCCGTCGAGGGAGTCGTCTGCCATATCCCCATGATCGCCATAAAAGCCGTTATCCGGCGCTATAGAGATTCCGCTTGCCGATGTACTGCACGATCCCGTCCGGCACCAGGTACCAGATCGGCTCGCCCTTCTCCACGCGCTGCCTGCACTCCGAAGAGGAGATCGCCAGCGCCGGGATCTCCAGCAACGTCACCTTGCCCGCGGGCAGCCCCGGATCGTGCAGCGTGTGCCCCGGCCGCGTACAACCGACGAAATGCGCGAGGTCGAACAGCTCGTCGGCGTCCTGCCAGCCGAGGATCGCCTCCAGCGCGTCGGCGCCGGTGATGAAGAACAGGTCCGAGTCCGGCCCGTAGATCTCCGAGATGTCACGCAGGGTGTCGATGGTGTAGGTCGGCCCCGGCCGATCCACGTCCACCCGCGAGACCGAGAAGCGCGGGTTCGACGCCGTCGCGATGACCGTCATGAGATAGCGGTCCTCGGGCGCGCTGACCTCGCGCGTGGACTTCTGGTACGGCCGGCCCGTAGGCACGAACACCACCTCGTCGAGGTCGAAATGGTGGGCCACTTCGCTCGCGGCGACCAGGTGGCCGTGGTGGATGGGATCGAACGTCCCACCCATCACCCCCACACGGCGCTTCCCCTGCACCATGGGCGCATTCATCATGATGGGGACCTTACGCGCCAGCCGTACACCGCCTCATAGCCACCCCCTTACCAAGGAACCGCGCATCACTCCCGCAGCCGACGTAGCATGCCGGGCATGACGACCACCCCGGATCGCAACCGCATCCAACTACCCGGCATCTCGTCTCGTGCCTACGAACACCCCGCAGACCGGTCCGCTCTGGTCGCTCTGCGTAAGCTGAGTGGGTTCGACACCGTTCTCAAGCAGATGTCCGGCCTCGTAAGCGAGCGGCGGCTCCGCCTCATGTACCTCGCCTCGGCCGTGCGGGTGAGCGAGACCCAGTTCCGCTCGCTGCACGACATGGGGCGCGACGCCGCGTACATCCTGGATCTGCACCGCATCCCCGAGATCTACGTGCAGCAGGACCCCTCCGTCAACGCCAAGGCCATCGGCTTCGACGACCCGTTCATCGTCGTGACGACCGGCCTGCTCAACCTCATGAACGAGGAGGAGCAGCGCTTCGTCATCGGCCACGAGACCTCGCACATCCTGTCGGGCCACGCGGTCTACCGCACCATGCTCGACATCCTCACCACGCTCGCCACGCGCGTGGCCTGGATCCCGCTCGGCTACATCGGCCTGCGCGCGATCGTCGCGGGGCTCGAGGAGTGGTACCGCAAGTCGGAGCTGTCCTCCGACCGCGGCGGCCTGCTCACCGGCCAGGACCCCGACGCCGCCAAGCGCGCGCTGATGAAGCTCGCCGGCGGCGACTACACCCACGAGATGAACATCGAGGCCTTCCTCGCCCAGTACCAGGAGTACGACACCGCGGGCGACCTGCGCGACGGCTTCCTGAAGGTGCTCAACCTGCTCGGCACCACCCACCCGTTCGCCGTGGTGCGCGTGGCCGAACTGGACAAGTGGCAGCGCAGCGGCGAGTACGACCGCATCATCGGCGGCGACTACCCGCGCCGCGAGGACGACGCCGACGCCCGCGTCACCGACGAGATCAAGGCCGCGGCGGAGTCCTACCGCCGTTCCTGGTCGGAGTCCCAGGACCCGTTCATCGGCGTCCTGCGCGACGTCGCCGAGGGCGCCGTCAACGCCGGAGAGCGCATCTTCAACCGCTTCTCCCGCAGGGACAACTGAATCAAAGGGCTTTTCCTCCCTTACGGCGCAGCCACCCTCACGCCACCCGCCGCCGCCGGCGGGCGCCGATCGTGGGGGTCGCTTCTCACGTCGGACGGGGGTACCCGCCGTCACGGCGGTCCGTGCACCGTGACAGAGGTACCCCGCCGCATCTCAGAGCAGCAGTTCGATCGCCTTGACCGCGGCCGCGCACAACGCGACGAACCCGCCCAGCACCGCCAGGGCGCGTAGGCCTTCCCGGCGCAGGTTCGGCAGCCGGGCGCCGATCCGCTCGATCTCGCGCCCGGTGATTCCCCCGCACAACACCCCGAACACCACGGCGGCGACCGTCACCGGCGCCGCCTGCTGCCACCAGTCGGAGGCGATCTCGCCGCCGCCGGTCACCCAGAGCGCGCCCCCGGCCACGACGGCGACCGGGGCGCCCGGCCACACCACCGCGGTGACGGCCGACCCGGCCAGCGCGAACGGGAACAGCACCGCTCGCAGCAGCACCCGGATCCGCTTGCCGGCCCGGTTCCGCACCATCCAGTGACTCATCCACAACGTCCTGGTCAGCACCACGAGCGCCGTCGTGATCCCGATCGAGGCGATCGGATAGACCACCGACACCACCACGCACGGCACCGCCAGCACCGCGAGCAGCAGCAACGCGGTGTTGCCCGCGGGCAACGTGGTCGCCTCCCGGCCGCGCGTGCGCCGCTCGCCGGTCTTCGCCCGGACCCGCGGCACCGGCGTCTTGGGGTTGTCACCGGCCTTGGCCCGGGTACGCGGCGGCGCCTCCTCCTTGGACCGCGCCCGCACCAGCTCCTCCTTGGCCCGCCCGCGCGCGAGATCCTCCTTGGAGGTACGGCCCCGATCCTCCTTCGGCGGCCGGCTCCGCACGGCCTCGTCCTTGACCGCCCGGCTCCGCGCCGGCTCGTCCTTGGCCGCCCGCGCTCGCGCCGCCTCGTCCTTGGCGGCGCGGCCGCGCGGCACCGGCGTGCCGGGATCGTCCTTGCCGCGCCCCCTGGGCACCGGCGTGTTCGGCTCGTCCTTACCCCTGCCCCGCGGCTGCCGCGTACGCGGTGGCGGGGTCGCGACGTCCTCGCCCACCCGCCCGCGCGCGGACTCCTCCTTGGCCTTCGCCCGCACCCGCCCCCTGGGCGACGGCACCTCCGGTGTGATCTTGCGCCCGTCCTCGCGCTCGACCGGCGGCGCGTCCGCGGCGGTCGCCCGCGCCAGGCGGGAGAGCCGGTCGGTCAGCAGAGCGGCGGTCGGCCGCTTGGCGGGCTCGCGGTGCAATGCCGCCCGCACCAGCGGCAGCAACTCCACCGGCACGCCCTTGAGGTCGGCCTGCCCGTTCAGCACCGCGTACATCTGCGCCTCGGCCGTCCCCCGCCCGAACGTCGGCCGCCCGGTCGCCGCGAACGCCACCGTCGCCGCCCACGCGTGCACGTCCGCGGGCGACTCGACCTGCTCGTCGGCGAAGATCTCCGGAGCGGTGTAGCCGGGGGTGCCGAGGAAGGTGCCGGTCATGGTCAGCCGGGTCGCGTCGAGCACCTGCGCGATGCCGAAGTCGATGAGCACCGGCCCGCGTTCGCTCATGAGGATGTTGGCCGGCTTGAGATCGCGGTGGATCACCCCGGCCGCGTGCGTGATCGCCAGCGCGGTGGCGATGCCGTGCGCCAGGTCGACCAGGCCGCCGACGTCGAGGGGGCCGCTCCGCCGTACCAGCTCAAGAAGGGTCGCGCCCTCGATGTGCTCCATCACGAGGTACGGCCGCGCGCAGTCGAGATCGGCGTCGAACACCTTGGCCACATAGGGGCTCTCGACCCGGCGCAGCGCGCGCACCTCACGTTCCAGGCGAATGCGGGCGGACTCATCCTCGACCAGATCCCGGAGAACCTTGATCGCGACCCGTTCGCCACGGCGGGTGCCGGCGAGGTACACCTCGCCCATACCGCCCCTGCCGAGCCGTTCGAGAAGGGTGTACGGCCCGACCTTGCCGAGCTTGCTCACCGTCCCTCCCCGCTCGGCGCACCCATAAGGGGCACAACCCTAGCGGGGTGTGCCCCGATAGCGCCCGAGGCGCGCCGTACGTTTATCGCTTGGTCTTATCGCTTGGTCTTATCGCGGAGGCTGCTCTCGTCACCGAAGCTCTCGTCACGGAAGCTCGTGTCGCTGAAGATGTCGTCGAGCTCCGTCCGTGGCTCCTTCGACAGGTCCCTACGCCCCTTGCGGCGCCAGTTGACGTGCCCGCGGCTCTCCAGCCACAGCAGCAGGCGGTCGGCGCCGAACAGCACGGCACCGGCGAAGACCAGGGCGATCACAATCTCCATGCGCCCCAGTCAAGTCAACGTCACTCTCAGTTGCCACCTTGACACGCTGAGATGACCGTGCCTTCTGACGTGCGCAGATGTCCCTCGCCCGTGTAAATCCACTTAGTTGACGTCAATTCCGGCAGCCCCATGGGGCCGCGCGCGTGCAGCTTCTGGGTGGAGATCCCGATCTCGGCGCCGAACCCGAACTCGCCCCCGTCGGTGAACCTGGTCGAGGCGTTGACCGCCACGGCCGCCGAGTCGACGAGCGCCACGAACCGGCGGGCGGCCCGCTGCGACCGGGTGACGATCGCGTCGGTGTGGCCGGAGCCGTACTTCCTGATGTGCGCCACCGCGTCCTCCAGCGAGCCGACGACGGCGGCGGCGATGTCCAGCGAGAGGTACTCGGCGTAGAAGTCGTCCTCGGTCGCGGCCACCACACCGGGATGGGCGGCCACCCGCTCGTCTCCGTGCACGGTCACGCCCTCCTCCGCCAGCCGCGCCAGCGCCTTGGGCAGGAACTCCGCCGCCACGTCGGCGTGCACGAGGAACGTCTCGGCCGCGTTGCAGACCGACGGCCGCTGCGCCTTGGAGTTGACCAGGATGTCGAGCGCCAGGTCCAGATCGGCCTCGGCGTCGACGTACACGTGGCAGTTGCCGACCCCGGTCTCGATCACCGGCACCGTCGACTCCTCGACCACCGAGTTGATCAGGGACGCGCCGCCCCGCGGGATCAGCACGTCGACCAGCCCGCGCGCCCGCATGAGCTCCTTGACCGACTCGCGCGTCTGCCCCGGCACCAGTTGCACCGCGCCCGACGGCACCTCGGTCGCCTCCAGCGCCTCCTGCATGATCCGCACCAGCGCCGTGTTGGAGTCATAAGCGCTCGACGAGCCGCGCAGCAGAACGGCGTTGCCGCTCTTGAGGCAGAGAGCCGCGGCGTCCACGGTCACGTTGGGGCGGCCCTCGTAGATGATGCCGATCACGCCCAGCGGCACCCGGAGCTGGCGCAGTTCGAGCCCGTTGGGCAGCGTGCTGCCGCGCAGCACCTCACCGACCGGATCGGGCAGGTCGGCCACCTGCCGGACGGCCTCGGCGATGGCCTCCACCCTCTTCACGTCCAGCCGCAGCCGGTCGATCATCGCTTCTGAGGTGCCCTGCTCGCGGGCCCGCTCCACGTCCTTGGCGTTGGCCTCGACGATCTGCGCGGCCTGCTCGGCCAGCGCGTCGGCGATCGCGCGCAACGCCCGGTCCTTCGGCGCCCGCGGCAGCGGGGCCAGCTCGGCGGCGGCCTCTCGTGCCGCATGGGCCACCTTCAGGAACTCATCGGACATCGCACGCTCCATTCGCTACTGGTGAGCCTCCAGTATGACGATGTCGTCGCGGTGAATCAGCTCGCGTTCATATTCCGGACCGAGCTCGCTGCCCAGCTCTCGCGTCGAACGCCCCAGCAGCCCGGGAATCTCCACGGCGTCGAAGTTCACCAGCCCCCGGGCCACCACCCGCCCGCGCGGCCCGCACAGGTCGACCGGGTCACCGGCGGAGAAATCGCCCTCCACGGAGGTCACCCCCGCGGGCAGCAGCGACTTGCGCCGCGTGACGATCGCCTCCACGGCACCGTCGTCCAGGTGCAGCCGCCCGCGACCGGTCGTCGCGTGGGCCAGCCACAGCAGCCGGGTGCCCGGATGCCGTCCGCCCGGGTGAAAGTACGTGCCCACATCGGCCCCGGCCAGCGCCTGCGCGGCGTGGGCGGCGGCGGTCAGCACCACGGGTATCCCCGCTCCGGTCGCGATCTTGGCAGCCTGGACCTTGGTGATCATCCCGCCGGTCCCGACGGCCGCGCCGTTCCTGCCCAGCTCGACGCCCACCAGATCCTCCGGCCCGCGGATCTCCGCCAGCCGCCGCGAACCCGCCCGGCTCGGCGGCCCGTCATAGAGCGCGTCCACATCGGACAGCAGCACCAGCGCGTCCGCCCTGGTCAGATGGGCCACGAGGGCGGCCAGCCGGTCGTTGTCGCCGAACCGGATCTCGTCGGTGGCCACGGTGTCGTTCTCGTTGACCACCGGCATGATGCCCAGCTCAAGCAGGCGGTTCAGGGTGCGCTGGGCGTTGACGTGGTGAGAGCGCCGCATCATGTCGTCGGCGGTCAGCAGCACCTGCCCCACCCGCAGGCCATAACGCGCGAACGACGAGGTGTAGCGAGCCACCAGCACCCCCTGCCCCACGGACGCCGCGGCCTGCTGGGTGGCGAGATCCCGCGGTCGTACGGCCAGCCCGAGCGGCCCGAGCCCGGCGGCGATGGCCCCCGACGACACCAGCACGATCTGCGCCCCGACCCCACGCCGCGCCGCCAGGACGTCAACGAGCGCGTCGACCCGGTCGACGTCGATGGTGCCTTGGGGGGTGGTCAGCGACGAAGAGCCGACCTTGACGACAACTTTGGACGCGGAGCTGATCCGATCTCGCACCCAACGACCCTATCCGAGCCACCCAACTCCCCGCCTGCCAGTATCAGAGCCCGGCAACAGGTCAGAAACCCACCCCACCAACGACCAGCACCCAACCCCCGTCACCCCGCTCGCCCCGTCGCCGGGTCGTTCAGGCCTACATGGCTTGTCCTGGCACTGAGCGGTCCGACCCACATGACCCATCGGCCGGCCCACCAGCCGGTGGCCGGTGGCCGGTGGCCGGTGGCCGGGCATCGCCTGCCCTCCGGGCTTGTGGCCCGGGCGACAGCCCCCGTCAGCCGGGTTCCCGGGGCTTGTTGCGGAGAGCGCCACGTCCGGCTGTCGGGCGCCGCACCGACACCCCGGCCCGCGTCGGCGGGCGGGGGTGGGGGCGGCTTGCCGTAACGGATGGAAGGAGCGCGCGGCCCGTAACGGATGGAAGGAGCGCCCGGCCCGCAACGGATGGAAGGAGCAGGCCGCAACGGACGGAAAGGTCGCTCAGGCGAAGCGGGAATCGGAGCCGCGAGGCCCCTGGCGGGCGGATTCCGCGGAAAGGGTCGGCTGCCAGTCGAAGATGTAGCCGCCTTCCATGGAGCCGATGATCACCTCGGCGCCCGTGACCGCTCCCGCCTTGGCCAGGGCTTCCTCGACGCCGAGTCGCTCCAGGCGGTCGGCCAGGTAGCCGACGGCCTCGTCATTGGTGAAGTCGGTCTGGCGGATCCAGCGTTCCGGCTTCTCGCCGGTGACCTGGAACTGGTTCTCGCTGACCTTACGCACGCTGAACCCGGTCTCGCCGAGCTGCTTGGGCCGGATGACCAGCCGGGTGGGCTCCTCGATCGGCTTCTGGGCGCGGGCCGCGGCGACCCACTCGCCCATCGCGAACGTCAGCTCGCGCAGGCCGTCATGCGTGGCCGCCGAGATGACGAAGACGCGCAGGCCCTTGTCTTCGAACTCGGCGCGTACCATCTCGGCCAGTTCGCGCGCGTCCGGCACGTCGGCCTTGTTGAGGACGACCATGCGGGGCCGGTCCTCCAGCTTGCCGTAGGCCGCCAGCTCCGCCTCGATGACCTCGTAGTCGGTGATCGGGTCGCGTCCCGGCTCCAGGGTGGCGCAGTCGATGACGTGGACGAGCATGTCGCACCGCTCCACGTGCCGCAGAAACTCGTGCCCGAGCCCCTTGCCCTGCGAGGCCCCCGGAATGAGCCCAGGTACGTCGGCGACGGTGAAGATGGTCTCCCCCGCCGTGACCACGCCGAGGTTGGGGATCAGCGTCGTGAACGGATAGTCCGCGATCTTGGGCCGGGCGGCGGACAGCGCCGCGATCAGCGACGACTTCCCCGCGCTGGGGAACCCGACGAGCGCCACATCCGCGACGCTCTTGAGCTCCAGCATCACGTCCAGCCCGTCACCGGGCTCCCCGAGCAGCGCGAACCCGGGCGCCTTCCGTTTGGTGCTGGCCAGCGCCGCGTTCCCAAGCCCGCCGTGCCCGCCCTCGGCGATCACATACCGGGTCCCGGCCCCCACAAGGTCGACCAGCACCTCACCGGAGTCGGCGTCCTTGACCACGGTCCCGTTGGGCACCGTGAGCACCACGTCGCCGCCGTTGGCCCCGTCCCGGTTTGACCCCTGCCCCTGCTTGCCGTTGTCCGCCTTGCGATGCGGCCGCCGGTGATATTCGAG
Source organism: Nonomuraea sp. NPDC050540 (assembly GCF_044457485.1). Lineage (NCBI taxonomy): Bacteria > Bacillati > Actinomycetota > Actinomycetes > Streptosporangiales > Streptosporangiaceae > Nonomuraea > Nonomuraea sp. NPDC050540. The sequence continues at coordinate 19,153 of NZ_JBITHA010000001.1, read as the reverse complement.
CAGGGTGGCGGTATTGGGATCGACCTCCAGGATCACATCCCCGCCCCGCCCGCCGTTGCCCCCGTCGGGGCCGCCGAGCGGCTTGAACTTCTCCCGGTGGATGGAGGCGCAGCCGTTCCCTCCGTCACCGGCCCTGACATGCAGAACCACCTGGTCCACGAAGTCCGGCATTACCGCCCCTTACTCCCACGTGCTCCCGAACGGAACACAAGTCCATCTTCCCAGCTCAATCCCACACCCAGCCCGCGTGAGCACCGCACCGCCGCACCTGACGCCGCGGCCTCCGGCACCGTGACCTCGTGCGCCAAAGGGCTGCCCTGCCACACCCCGCGAGGCGCGCGCATCGGGTATCTCGGCGCTGTCACCCCGGCCCACCCACGCTTGTCCGGCGCCGCACGGCGAGAAGCCGCGCGGCGGAACCCGGCGCCGCAGGTACGGCGCTCAGCCGAGCCACGGTACCCGCCTGACACACCGCCGTTACGGCGGGCACCACGTCCGACGTGAGAAGCGATCCCCACGATCGGCGCGAGCCCACGACGGCGGGTGGCGGGAGGCTGGCTTGCCGTAACCCAAAGGCACCAAACCCAAAAGCACCAAACCCCAAGACACCAAACCCAAGGCACCGCAGCCGACAGCACCAAAGCCCAAAGAACTCAAAGGGCCCCTGGAACGCCTAAAGGGGCGGGTCAAGTGACCCACCCCTTAGGAACGTCAGTCGGCGTTGGTTTACTCCGCGACCGGAACGATGCTCACCGCACGACGCCCGCGCTTGCGCCCGAACTGCACGTGCCCCGCAGCCAGCGCGAACAGCGTGTCATCGCCCCCACGCCCGACGTTGTCGCCAGGGTGGAAGTGGGTGCCGCGCTGGCGGACGATGATCTCGCCCGCGTTGACCAGCTGGCCGCCGAACCGCTTGACGCCGAGCCGCTGTGCGTTGGAGTCACGGCCGTTCCGGGTGGACGACGCGCCCTTCTTGTGTGCCATCTCGCAAAACTCCCGTGACTCAGGCCTGGTTGATGCCGGTGATCTTCACCTGGGTGTACCGCTGACGGTGACCCTGGCGCTTCTTGTAACCGGTCTTGTTCTTGTACTTGAGGATGCGGATCTTGGGACCCTTGGTCTCACCGAGAATCTCGGCGCTCACCAGGAACTTGCCCGCCTCCGTGGTCACATCGCCGTCGTTGACGACGAGCACCGTCGGCAGCGAAACCGAAGAGCCGACCTCGCCGGCGACCTTGTCCACCTCGAGGACGTCACCGACGGAGACCTTCTGCTGCCTGCCGCCGCAACGAACGATCGCGTACACCGCGGAACCCTTCTACTGTCTGCTTGTGGTCACCGATCACATCGGCGGCCACCGAATGCTGCGCCCAGCACTCGGAACCTGTCGGGAAAACCGACGATCCGAGAGGCGCGCGAACAGGGCGCGCCGCTGGACGCACCGATTGACTAGGGTACCGGATGAGCGGTGCCCTGGTCGAACCGGACGGATCGACGGACTGTCAACCGAGGAGCGCTCCCTGGCGGGAGCGCCTGGCTACTCGGCCGACTTGGCTCGGCGGGAGCGTCGCCGCCCCCTGCCAGAAGTCTGGTTCGCCTGGTCATCCTCGGATGGGACGTCGTCAAGCGCACCGGTCACAGTATCACGGTTCCCGGCTCCGGAAGCCGCGGAGACCTTGTCCGCGACCGCCTTCTCGACCGCCATCTTGCCCTGCGTGCCCCGCGGCTCCGGCTTGGACTCGACCGGCTCCGTGGAGACGATCAGGCCGCGGCCGTTGCAGCAGTCGCACGGCGTCGAGAACGCCTCCAGCAGCCCCTGGCCGACCCGCTTACGCGTCATCTGGACCAGGCCCAGCGAGGTGACCTCGGCCACCTGGTGCTTGGTACGGTCGCGGGCCAGGCACTCCAGCAGCCGGCGCAGCACCAGGTCGCGGTTGGACTCCAGCACCATGTCGATGAAGTCGATCACGATGATGCCGCCGATGTCGCGCAGCCGCAGCTGGCGCACGATCTCCTCGGCCGCCTCCAGGTTGTTCCTGGTGACCGTCTCCTCCAGGTTGCCGCCCTGGCCGGTGAACTTGCCGGTGTTGACGTCGACGACGGTCATCGCCTCGGTGCGGTCGATGACCAGGGAGCCGCCGCTGGGCAGCCACACCTTGCGCTCCAGCGCCTTGCCGAGCTGCTCGTCGATCCGGTAGGACTCGAAGACGTCGGTCTCCTCCTCCCACCGGTTCAGGCGGTCGGCCAGGTGCGGGGCGACGTACTTGACGTACTCGTCGACCGTCTCCCACGCCTCCTCGCCCTGGACCACCAGCGAGGTGAAGTCCTCGTTGAAGACGTCGCGCACGACGCGGATCGTCAGGTCGGGCTCGGCCGACAGCAGCTCCGGCGGGCTCGCGGACTTGGCCTTCTTCTGGATGGCCTCCCACTGCGCCGACAACCGGGACACGTCGCGGGCGAGCTCGTCCTCGGAGGCGCCCTCGGCGGCCGTGCGCACGATGACGCCGGCGTTCTCCGGCATGACCTTCTTGAGAATGCTCTTGAGCCGCGTGCGCTCCTTGTCGGGCAGCTTGCGGCTGATGCCGGTCATCGAACCGTCCGGGACGTACACGAGGTAGCGGCCGGGAAGGCTGATCTGCGACGTCAGCCGGGCGCCCTTGTGGCCGATCGGGTCCTTGGTGACCTGCACCAGCACCGACTGGCCGGACTTCAGCGCCGCCTCGATGCGCTTGGGCTGGCCCTCCAGCCCGGCGGTGTCGAAGTTGACCTCGCCGGCGTACAGGACGGCGTTGCGGCCCTTGCCGATATCGACGAAGGCGGCCTCCATCGACGGCAGCACGTTCTGGACCTTGCCCAGGTAGACGTTGCCGACGTAGGACTGGCTGGCCTCGCGGTTGACGTAGTGCTCGACCAGGATGCCGTCTTCCAGCACGGCGATCTGGGTGCGGTCGCCCTGGCGGCGCACCACCATCATCCGGTCGACGGACTCGCGCCTGGCGAGGAACTCGGACTCGGTGATGATCGGCGGACGCCGGCGGCCGAGCTCGCGGCCCTCGCGGCGGCGCTGCTTCTTGGCCTCAAGCCGGGTGGAGCCGCGCACGCTCTGCACGCCGTCGCTGGAGGTGTCGAGCGCGGCGGCCCGCCCGGAACGCGGCGCGCGGATGCGCACGACGGTGTTCGGCGGGTCGTCGCTGGCCGGCTCGGGCTGCTCGTCGGAGCCGCGCCGGCGGCGCCGGCGGCGGCGACGCGAGCTGGAGGCCTCCTCTTCCTGGGAGTCGTCCTCGCTCTGCTCCTCGTCGTCCTGCTCGTCGTCGGAGTCGTCGGAGTCGTCACGCTCGCGGGACTTGCCCCGTCCGCGGCCGCCGCGACGGCGGCGACGGCGACGACCGCCGCTCTCGTCCTCGCCGTCGGCATCGCCGTCGGTGTCGGTGTCGAGCTCCGCGTCGGTGTCGGCGCTCTCCTCGACCACCTCGGCCACGACGGGCTCGGGCTCGGGACGGCGGGGCGCCACCGGCTGCGCCTGGCTCGGGTCGGGCGCCTGGAACAGCGGGGCGAAGATCGCCGCCGGCCGTTCGAAGGACGCGCCGCCCTGCTCCATGCGCCGTGCGGTCAGCCCGAACGGGTCGGCCAGCAGGTTGGGCTGGTCCTCGTCGAGGTCCTCGCCGGCGGGCTCGTCGTCGAGCGGCTCGACCTCGGGCAGCTCGTCCAGCACCTCGGCCGCGGCCTCGACGACGGGTGCGGCCTCGGCCACGACCGTCTCGACCGCGGTCTCGACCGGGCTCTCCGGCTCCTCCTCGGCCTTCTTGCGCGTACGCCGCGTCCGCTTGACCGGTGCGGCGGCCTCCTCCTCGACCGGCTCGGCCTTGGCCTTGGCGGTACGCCGCGTCCGCTTGACCGGCGCCTCCTCCGCGGGAGCGCTCCCGAGGGCGGCAGCCGTACTCACGGGAAGATCCTCGACCTCGGGCGGCGGACCGGCGGCACGGCGCGAAGCCCGCTTGGGCTTCTCGTCCGCGGCCGGCTCCTCGCCTTCCTCGGCCTTCTTGGTACGGCGGCGCGTCGTCGTCGCCGTGGACCGGCTCCTGGCGGCCCGCTTGGGCTGCTCGACGGCTTCGGCCACGGCCTCCTCGGCCGGGCTGGTCACCTGAGCGGCGGACACCGTCAGCACGGATGGCGCGGCCTCCTCCGGCAGTTCCGGAGGCGGCCCGGCCGGCCGGGCTGCCCGGCGCGGTTTGGTTGTGGGCTGATCTTCAGTTGTCTCCCCGTCGGGGCCGTTGGCCCCGCCGTTGGGCTCGTTCTCGAGCATGCGGGCGCTCTCCCGTCAGCTCCCGGGCGCGTCGCCGCGCCGCGCAGGAGCCCTCGTGTCTCGTTGTCCGCCCCCGCCCCGTATGGGGTGTTGGCGCCAAGTCCTGTCAGCGGATACGCCTGGCGGGCCGCCAGGCGGTTCCTATCCGGCGGCGTGCTCGCCCGCCGGTCCCGCTTCGCCGCCGCGCGTGATGTCGCGGTCAAGGTCGAACGGGTCGGCAGGCCCACCGGACGCGTCCAGCGGCCCCTGCGCCAGCCTGGTTACCTCGGGGGGAACCGGCGGCGCGAAGTCGGCCACAAGGCGCAATCCTGTGAGCACGTCGTCGGGTCGAACGGCAGGAGTCACGTGCCGAACAACCATGCGCAGTATGACACACGACTGTCCGGGCACCTGAGCTGCGGTTCTCTCCGTTCCCTCGGAGATCTCAAGCATCCGCACCGCCTCCCGCGCGTCGAAGCGGCGGGGGCCTTTCTTCGTGAGGCGCTCAACCTCGACGGCGCCGGCGGCGAGGAACTTCTCCACCGCCACACCGGCCAGCTCGCGATCCGCGCCGGGCAGCCGCAGCTCCCACGTGGAGACCTCCAGGCGATCAGCCAGGCCACCGGAGCGTGCTTCGACCACTTCGAGCACGTCGAGACCGGGTGGCAGGGAAGCGTCCAGGTCGGCGCGGATCCGTCCGGGATCACACGGCTCCGTGACACCGATCTCAAGGTATTCGGCCTCGCTGGCGACGCCGGTCGGCGCCGCGCCCGCGTAGGAGATCTTGGGGTGGGGCGAGAAGCCCGCGCTGAAGGCAACCGGAATGCCGGCACGGCGGACCGCCCTCTCGACGGCCCGCGAGATGTCGCGGTGGCTGGTGAAGCGCAGGCGGCCGCGCTTGGCGTAGCGGACGCGAAACCGCTGCACCGTGGGCGCGGGCGGTGGCCCGTCGGGAACAGGTTTCAGAGCGTTGCGTCCTTCCCGTGTCAGAGTTTCCTCCTCACAGGATAAGCCGCCTCGCGCGGAGACTGTACGCGCTGTTCTCTATGCGCGCCGATGTTGGTAGCTCTCCGTTATGGCTTTCGTCCGGAGTTACGGCGAAGCCATCCCCACGCCACCCGCCGACGTGGGCGGGCGCCGATCATGGGGATCGCTTCCCACGTCGGACACACAGCCCGCCGTCACGGCGAAACCTTGACCCAATTCCCGGCCCGTCCGGTCGCCCGCGCGTGTCGCGTCACACCACGGTGAGCGGCAGAAGCTTCTTTCCGGTCGGCCCGATCTGGATCTCGGTTCCCATCGTCGGGCAGACGCCGCAGTCGTAGCACGGCGTCCAGCGGCAGTCCTCGACCTCGGTCTCGTTGACCGCATCCTGCCAGTCCTGCCACAGCCACTCGCGGTCGAGCCCGGCGTCGAGGTGGTCCCAGGGCAGGACCTCGTTCTCCTCGCGCTCGCGGGTGGTGTACCAGCCGACGTCCACGCCCGCCTTGGCGGCGCCGGCCATCCACCGGTCGTAGGAGAAGTGCTCGCTCCACCCGTCGAAGCGCCCGCCGTCCTCCCAGACGGCCCTGATGACGGCCCCGACCCGGCGGTCGCCGCGCGAGAGCAGGCCCTCGACGATGGACGGCTTGCCGTCGTGGTAGCGGAAGCCGATGGCCCGCCCGTACTGGCGGTCGTTTCTGACGGTGTCGCGCAGCTCCTTGAGCCGCCGGTCGACGGTCTCGTGATCGGCCTGGGCGGCCCACTGGAACGGCGTGTGCGGCTTGGGCACGAAGCCGCCGATGGAGACGGTGCAGCGGATGTCGCGCGAGCCGGTGGCCTCGCGACCGGCCTGGATCACCTTCTTGGCCAGGTCGGCGATGCCGAGCACGTCCTCGTCCCGCTCGGTGGGCAGCCCGCACATGAAGTAGAGCTTGACCTGCCGCCAGCCCTGGGAGTAGGCGGTGGTGACGGTGCGGATGAGGTCTTCCTCGGTGACCATCTTGTTGATCACCTTGCGCATGCGCTCGGAGCCGCCTTCGGGGGCGAAGGTCAGCCCGGAGCGGCGGCCGTTGCGGGAGAACTCGTTGGCCAGGTCGATGTTGAAGGCGTCGACGCGGGTGGAGGGCAGCGACAGCGAGGTGTTGGTGCCCTCGTAGCGGTCGGCCAGGCCCTTGGCGACCGCGCCGATCTCGGAGTGGTCGGCCGACGACAGCGACAGCAGGCCGACCTCGTTGAAGCCGGACTCCTTGATGCCGTTGTCGACCATGGCGCCGATCGTGGTGATCGAGCGCTCGCGGACCGGACGGGTGATCATGCCGGCCTGGCAGAAGCGGCAGCCGCGCGTGCAGCCGCGGAAGATCTCCACGCTGAACCGCTCGTGGACCGTCTCGGCCAGCGGGACCAGCGGCTTCTTCGGGTAGGGCCACTCGTCGAGGTCCATGACGGTGTGCTTGTGGACGCGCCAGGGCACCTCGGGCCGGTTGGGCGCCACACGCTTGATGCGGCCGTCGGGGTGGTAGTCCACGTCGTAGAACCTGGGCACGTAGACGCCGCCGGACTCGGCCAGGCGCATCAGCAGCTCGTCGCGTCCGCCGGGGCTGCCCTCCTGCTTCCACTCGCGGATGACCTCGCTGATGGCGATGGCGATCTGCTCGCCGTCGCCCAGCACGGCCGCGTCGAGGAAGTCGGCGATCGGCTCGGGGTTGAAGGCGGCGTGCCCGCCGGCCAGGACGATCGGGTCGTCCTCGCCGCGCTCGGCCGCCAGCAGCGGGATGCCGGCCAGATCGAGCGCGGTCAGCATGTTGGTGTAGCCGAGCTCGGTGGAGAAGGAGAGGCCGAGCACGTCGAAGGCGCGCACCGGGCGGTGGCCGTCGACGGTGAACTGCGGCACGCCGTGCTCGCGCATCAGCGCCTCGAGGTCGGGCCACACCGAGTAGGTGCGCTCGGCCAGGGTCTGGGGCAGCTCGTTGAGAATCTCGTAGAGGATCGCCACGCCCTGGTTGGGCAGCCCCACCTCATAGGCGTCCGGGTACATCAGCGCCCAGCGCACGTCCGCCTCGTCCCAGTCCTTGACCGTCGAGTTGAGCTCACCGCCGACATACTGGATCGGCTTCTGCACTCTGGGCAGCAGCGCTTCCAGGCGTGGGAAAATCGACTCGACAGACATGGGTCCCAGCCTATCCGCGCTCAGACGGTGGCAGGTCCCTGGATGTCGATGTCGTTTCCGCTCATGACGAGGACGCGGTGGTTCTCGTAACAGGTCAGCTCGACAGCGATGACGCCGCTGGCGAGATTGTGCACGGCGACGACGTGGCTGGCGGGAAGCAGGAAGCGGTCCCCGCACTCGTCGCAGTAGGCCACGAACATACTTCTAATTAAACGCCTGTTCCCTGATCCTTATCGCCTGTAGCAGCCCAATGGCGATGAGATTCGCGAACGTCGCGGTGCCGCCGTAGGAGACGAAGGGCAGCGGGAGCCCGGTGATGGGCATGATGCCGACGGTCATCCCGATGTTGACGAAGGTCTGGAAGGCCAGCCAGCACACGATCGTGCCGGCGACCAGCGTCCCGAAGCGGTCCTCGCACTGCCGGGCGATCTTCAGCCCGCGGATCAGCACCACGCCGAGCAGCGCCACCACGGTCACCGAGCCGAGGAAGCCGAACTCCTCGCCGGCCACGGTGAAGATGAAGTCGGTGTGCTGCTCGGGCACGAAGCGCCCGGTCGTCTGCCCGCCGTCCAGCAGTCCCTTGCCGAACACCTGGCCGGAGCCGATCGCGATCAGCGCCTGCGTGGAGTTGTAGCCGACGCCGCGCGGGTCCACGCTCGGGTCGATGAAGGCCGTGAACCGCGCCACCTGGTACGGCTCCAGCAGATCCAGCGTCCACACCGCCACCGCGCCCGCCACCGAGGTGAGCGCGAGCAGGATCATCCACCGCTTGCGCACTCCGGCGATCACCAGCCCGCCGACGGTGATCACCGCCAGAACCAGCGTGGTGCCGAGGTCCGGCTGGAGCATGACGAGCCCCATCGAGATCGCCGCCATGACCACCACGAACAGCATGTCCAGCCCGCGCGGCCGATCGGTGCCCTCCGCCGGCTGGGCCAGCAGCATCGACAACATCAGCACCAGCCCGAGCTTGGCGAACTCCGACGGCTGCACCGCGAACCCGCCACCCAGCATGATCCACGAGTGGGACCCGTTGACCGTGGTGCCGAGCGGCGTGACCACGAGGGCCAGCCCGACGAGCGTCACCAGGTACACCACGGGCGCGTACGCGCGCAGCAACCGGTGGTCGATCATCGCCACCGCCCCGCACAGCGCCGCCCCGATGGCCAGGTTCAGCACGTGCTTCTTGACCAGCCCGGTCGAGCCCGGCGCCCACGTACGCGTGGACGACCACACCAGCAGCGTGCCGATCACGCACAACGCCGCGACCGAGACCAGCAGCACGCCGTCGAGCCGCCACACGGTCGACTGCGCGCCCACGGCGCGGGTGGTGAACGAGCGGCGCCTGGCCAGCAGCGTGCGGTCCGTCATCGGGTGACCGTCCCGTCCCGCGCGATCATCGGCAGCTTGGAGGCGGGTTTCCCGTCCGGCAGCGCGGCCGGCTGCTTGATCCCGTAGATGCCCTCATAGATCTCCCGTACGGCCGGCGCCGCCGTGGACCCGCCCATCCCGCCCTGCGAGACCATGGCGACCACCACGAACCGCGGCTTCTCGGTGGGCGCGAACGAGGCGAACCAGGAGGTGTCCTCCTTGCCCCACACCTCCGCGGTGCCGGTCTTGCCGCCGATGCGCACCTGGTCCATGGGGAACCCGCCGAAGGCCCCGGCCGCGGTGCCGTCGGAGGCGACCTGGCTGAGCGCGTTCTTGATGTAGGCGCGTTCCTTCTCGCTGATGGGCAGCTTGCCGGTGACCGGCGGGTCGATGCGCTGGACCAGCGTGCCGTCCGGCCGTACCCTCGCCCAGGCCACGCGTGGACTGCGCAGCTTGCCGTCGCTGACCAGCGCGGCGTAGGCGGCGGCGAGCTGCAGCGGCGTGACCAGCACGTCGCCCTGCCCGATGGAGAAGTTGGCGGCGTCGCCGGGACGCAGCAGGTAGCCCTCGACGCAGTTCTCGTAGGCCAGGCGCTTGAGGAAGGCGGCCCGCGAGGCGCTCTTCACCTCCGGGTATCCGGTGCGCGAGCGCTTGCAGTTGTCGGCGCTGGTCTGGCCCCAGAGGTCCTTCTTCCAGTCGCGGTCGGGGATGCGCCCGGCCGACTCGCCCGGCAGGTCGATCCCGGTGGGCCGGCCGAAGCCGAAGGCCCTGGCGGTGTTCTCGAAGGGCTGGCGGGGCGGCTTCTTCGGGTGCAGTCCGCCGTCCTTGATCCACTGCTCGTAGGAGGACTTGTAGAAGATCGTGTCGCAGGACTTGACCAGCGCGGTGTGCAGGGTCAGCGTCCCCAGCCCGATCCCGCGGAAGTTGTTGAACGGCCGGTCGCCCACCATGAACGACCCCGGGCAGCCGTAGGTCCCGTTCAGCGGGTAGCCGGAGCGCAGCATGGCCGCCACCGAGGAGACCTTGAACGTCGAGCCGGGCGCGAACGTCCCCTTGATCGCCCGCGACACCAGCGGCCGCCCCGCCTTGTCCGACAGCAGGTCCTGGTACTCCTTCTCGGAGATCCCGCCGGTCCAGATCGCCGGGTTGTAGCCGGGCGCGCTGGCCAGCGCCACCACCCGCCCGGTACGCGCGTCGAGCACCACCCCGGCCGCGCCGTCCGCCTTGGGCGCCCGCTTCATGGCCCCGTCGAGCGCCTTCTCCACGATGGCCTGCACGCGCCCGTCGATGCTGGTGATCAACGTGTCCCCGGAGACCGGCGCCACCTGCTGCTCCACCCCGATGACCTTGCCGAGCCTGTCCACCTGGACCCGGCGCAGCCCCGGCTTGCCGCGCAGCGCCTCGTCATAGACGGACTCCAGCCCGTCCCGCCCCACCAGATCGACGCCGGAGAAGGCGGCCTTGAGGCCGTCGCGCTTCTCCAGCTCCTCCTGCGTGACCGGCTGCAGGTACCCGACCAGCTGCGCCGCCGCCTTGCCGTGCGGATACTCCCTGACCGCCTGCACCTCCGCGGTCACCCCGGGGAACTCCTCCTGCCGCTCCAGAATCTGCAGCGCCTCACGCGTGCTGACCGTCTCGTCGATCGGAATCGGCTGGTACGGCGAGCCCGGCCAGCACGGCCTGGTCACCCCCGGACCGCACGACCGGATCCGCTTCTCCAGCAGTTTGACCGGCCGCCCCAGCACGGCGGCGAGCTTCTCCAGCACCTCCTGGCCGCCGCGCGGCATGCGCGTGAGCGAGGTCCGGTCCACGGAGACGACCAGCGCGGTGCGGTTGCGCACCAGCGGCTGGCCCGCGGAGTCCAGAATCTGCCCACGCACCGACGGCACCACCACGCCGCGTGTCCTGGTCTCGGCCGCCGCCGAGACGTACTCGATCCCGCGTACCACCTGGACCTGCCACAGGCGCACGGCCAGCACCGCGATCAGCGTGACGACCAGCACGTTCAGCACGACCAGCCGGGTTCTCATCCTGCTCATACCGCATACCTCGGCTGCTTCCCCCGGGTCACCGCCCAGATCACCACCGGCGCCGCGACCAGCGTGTAGACCACCGTGACCGGCGCCTTGACGGCCACCGCCGCCAGCGTCACCCCCTGCTCGCCGACCAGCCCGCCGACCACCGCGGCCAGCAGCGGAGCGGCCAGGATGCAGGCCACCACCGTCGGCACCACACCGCCCAGCCCGCGCCCCGCCAGGAACCCGACGACCGTGAGCACGAACGCGTACTCCCCCGCCACGTGCGCCGTCGGCGGCACCACGTCCACCAGCAGCCCCGAGCAGAACCCGATCGCCGCCCCCATCGCCGGCCCGCGCATCATGGCCACCCCGACCACCGCGAGCAGCACCAGGTCCGGCATCCCGCCGCCGGGCAGCGGCAGCCGGTTGACCACGATGAGCTGCAGCAGCACCGCCGCCACGACGACCAGGCCCGGAATCATCGCGCGCTCGCCCTCGCCGGAAGGACCGCGTCACGCGGGTCCCGCTTGGGCGCCTGGACCACCACCCCGACCACGTCCAGCGCGGTCAGGTCGGCATACGGACGCGCGTACGCGATGCGGGTCAGCTCACCCGGCGTCGCCTCGACCCGCTCGATCACCCCGACGGGCACCCCCGGCACGTACGGCATGCCGCGCTGCGACCCGAAGCTGACCAGCCGGGCGCCCCGGTTGATCGGCGCGGTCGAGTCGAGCAGCCGGAACCGCACCAGCCGCCCGTTCTCCCCCACACCGTGCACGACGCCGATCTCGTTGCCGCCCTCCATCCGCGCGCCCGTGGCCGAGGCGGGATCGCTGAGCAGCACCACCGTGGAGGTGGTCGCCGCCGCCCTGATCACCCTGCCGACCAGCCCGTCGGCGTTGAGCACGGTCATCTCGGCGCGTACGCCGTCGTCGGTGCCGGCGTCGATCTCGACGGCCTCCTCGAACCCCGGCTGCCCGCGCCTGGCCACGACGTTGGCCGTCACCACCTTGTAGCCGCCCGTCCCGGCCAGCCCCAGCAGCCGCCGGAGCTCCGCCGAGCGCGAGGCGTCGAGCCGCCCGGCCGCGATCTGGGCGCGCAGGCGCGCGTTGTCCGCCTTGAGACGCTCGATGTCCGCCTGGGCGCCGGGGGCGTTGGCCAGAGCCTGAATGAAACCGGTCACCGGGCTGGCGAGCGTGGTCGCGGCCTGCTCAGCGGTGCCGAAGGCCCAGGATCCCGCCGACCTGAGCGCCGTGAACGGCGAGCCGTCGCCGGTGCGGTGGTCGACCGTCACGAGCACGAGCGCCGCCGTCAGCAGCAGTCCTAGGATGAGCCGGGCGCGGCGCGTGTCCTTCATCAGTGCCGCGACTCCGGAACGAGCACCTGCTGAAGTGCCTCGAACTCCTCGACGCACTTGCCGGAGCCGAGCGCGACCGAGTCGAGCGCGTTCTCCACCAGATGGACGGGCATGCCGGTCTCGGCCTTGATGCGCTCGTCCATCCCCTTGAGCAGGGCCCCGCCACCGGTGAGAGCGATGCCGCGATCCATGAGATCGCCGGACAGCTCGGGCGGGCACTTGTCGAGCGTCGTCTTCACCGCGTCGACGATGGCGTTGACCGGCTCCTCGGTGGCCTTCCTGATCTCCTCGGCCGACACCACGATCGTCTTCGGCAGCCCGCTGACCAGATCGCGCCCCCGGATCTCCGCATGGCACTCGTCGGAGGTCGGGCACGCCGACCCGATCGCCATCTTGATCTCCTCGGCGGTGCGCTCACCGAGCATCAGCGAGAACTCCTTCTTGGCGAAGGTGATCACCGCCTGGTCGAGCTCGTCCCCGCCCACCCTGATCGACTGGCTGGTCACGACCCCGCCCATCGAGATGATGGCCACCTCGGTCGTGCCGCCGCCGATGTCGACGACCATGTTCCCGGTCGGCTCGTGCACGGGCAGCCCGGCGCCGATCGCGGCCGCCATGGGCTCCTCGACGATGTACACCTTCCTGGCCCCCGCCTGATACCCCGCCTCTTTCACCGCCCGCTGCTCAACCCCGGTGATGCCGCTGGGCACCGCGATGATGATGCGCGGCTTGGCGAAGTGGCGGCGCTTGTGCACGCGCTGGATGAAGTAGCGCAGCATGCGCTCGGTGACGTCGAAGTCGGCGATCACGCCGTCCTTGAGCGGGCGCACGGCGACGATGTTGCCGGGCGTCCGCCCGATCATGCGCTTGGCCTCGATGCCCACCGCGACGATCTTGCCGGTCGCCGTGTTGATGGCCACGACGGACGGCTCGTTGAGCACGATGCCCCGGCCGCGCACGTAGACCAACGTGTTGGCGGTGCCGAGGTCGACCGCCATGTCGCGGCCGAGAAAGGCGAGCTTGCTGCCCATGGGGAACGGAGCCTTCCGTAACGTCCTTCACTGATGACTACGGATCGCATTCGAATCGTAACGTGACGTACCCACCGGTGAGCGCAATGAGCACCACCGTCCCAGAAAAATCTTGCGTACCTCCGGTATCGCCCTCTTTACCCCATCAGCCCTCGATAGCCCCCACCCCAAGACCGATATAGCCAGCCATCACCGCCTTTTGACACCCACCCCCAACCCAACCCACCCGCCAACACCCCAAGCCCCCGCCGCAAGCACCCTCCACGCATCCCGCCCCAGGACACATCCCATCCCACCCCGGCCGTCCTCCACCGCCCCACACCCACCCGCCGCCTTCCGCCGCATGCGCACCTCCCGCCACCGCCCCACCCGGCATTTCGCACCCCCGCGCTCGCCGGTCCGCTCCCGCCCTGCCCCGCTCCACAACCGCTCCGCGCAGTTCACACCCACTCCGGGCAGCCACACCCACGCCTCGCCTCCTGGAGCCACCTCCGCAGCCCTGCCCACCCCACGGCCCCAGGAGCGCTTTGAGGCGCCGCACGGCGGAACGTGGCGCCGGTGGAGCCCGGCGCCCCTCTACGGCGCTCAGCCAGGCCACGGCGTCCGGCCAGACGTGCTTTGTAGCGGCGAGCACCCCGTCCGACTGCCGGCCGCTCGGAAGAGGCCGGCGGCCCACGACGGCGGTCGGCGGCATGGGGGCTTGCCGTAACCCCAAAACACCCCGAGCGCCCCGAGCGCCCCGAGCGCCCAAGGCAGGACAACACCCCAGGAAACACGAAAGCGCCCGCACAGAGCTGTGCGGGCGCGAACGGGCAGGCTGCCCGAGCCTGAAGAGGCGCGTGGGGACTAGAAGCGGTCCGGGAAGAAGATCTTGATCTCGCGGGCGGCGGACTCCGGCGAGTCGGACCCGTGGACGACGTTCTCGCCGATCTCCAGCGCGTGGTCGCCGCGGATCGTGCCGGGAGCGGACTTGACCGGGTCGGTCAGCCCCGCCAGCGCCCGGAACGCCTCGACCGCGCGCGGCCCCTCCAGCACCAGCGCCACCAGCGGCGCCGAGGTGATGAACTCCACCAGCTCGCCGAAGAACGGCCGCTCGGAGTGCTCGGCGTAGTGGGCCTTGGCGGTGTCGACGTCGAGCGTGCGCAGATCCATGGCGACGACCTTGAGGCCCTTGCGCTCCACGCGGGCGATCACGTCACCGATGAGGCCACGCTTCACCCCGTCAGGCTTGATCAGGACAAGAGTGCGCTCGGACACGTGAGGTTCTCCTTTGAACGGATTGGTGGGGGCGAGCATCAGCTTTCGCTCCGCGAGTCCGCACCACGAGACGGTGTCCGTCCTCGCGTAGCGGCGACGCGGCACAGCTTACCGTCCCACGGCGGTTCCCCTGCTCTCGCGGCACTCAGGGCCGCTCATTGTCCTCGGGCGACTGCGCGGGCGGCGGAACCGCGGGCGACGGCCCGTCGCGCTCACCGGCCACCCGGGCGGGATCGGCCGTGTCCGGCGAGTCCCCGTTGACCGGCGTGGGCAGCACGACACGAGGAATCTCCCCTGTGGGCCGATCCTCCTCATCCACACCCTCGTCCTCCGCGACCACATCCTCCTCGACCACGTCAGACGGAGCAGCCCCGACGCCGCCCGCGTCGTCGCGCTCCACCTCGGCAGCGCCCGCGTCGTCCCGCTCCGCCCCGGCGGCGCCCGTCTCATCCGGGCCCGTCTCGGCGGCGTCCGTCTCACTTCGAGCGTCCGCCACCACGAGGGCCTCCATGCCCAGCCGCTCCTCCACGCCTGAGACCTCGCCACGAGACCCACCGTCAGAAGCCCCCGCACCATCCGGTACGGCGCCGCCCGCCGCAGACCCGTCACCCTCCTCAACGGCCCCGCCGGGCCGCCGGGCCAGCAACGCGCCCAGCACGATCACCGCCACCGTCAGGAACCCGCCGATCAGCGCCCACGTGTGCAACGCCTCGACGAACGCGTCCACGATCCCCTGAGCCGAGCGCTGCCCGCGCAGCATCATGACCTGGACGCCGGTCCCGAGCAGGTACCCGGACAACACCCCGGGAAAGCACAACGCCAGCCCGAACAGCGCCACACCCACACTCGTCTGCCGAAGCGCCGCGGTCAGCGCCACCGCGGCCCCGACGGCCATGAGCGTGAACGGCACCACCAGCACCGTCCCCTCGGCCGCCGGCACCATGAGCCGCACCGTGGCCAGCCCCAGCACGAGCAGCAGCAACCCGGCCGGAGCCAGCCACCGCAGCGCGGACCCGCCGAACAACGCCACCCCGGCCCCGGCCACGACCGCCAGCACCGCGGCCACCACGAACGGCAGCCACAACCCCTTCAGCCCAGGCCCGCCAAGCCCGCCCATCTCCACATAGGTCACCTGCGCCACGGTCGGCAGCAGCACGACCCCGATCGCGACGAACGTGTAGGCCAGCGTCCGGCTCTCACCGGTCCCGATCGTGGCCAGGGCCAGCAGCGCCGCGATGGACAACACGGCGACCAGCACCACCAGCCCGGCCTTCCAGTCCTGGCTGGCCGTACTGATGGCGAGAACCGCGATGCCCGCGGCGGGAACGGCCGCCAGCAGCAACCGGCTACGTTCCCTGGCCCGAGGCGTCGGCGACGCGCTCTCACCCTGCAGCAACCAGACCAGCAGGTACGCCGCCGCGAGACCCAGCGCGATCCCGGTCAGCAGCGGATACGGCTGGAGCGTGACCTGCCAGCGGTCGACCTGGTGCAGCGGCCACAGCGCGAGCGCCTGGGCGGCCAGGAGGCTGACGGCCAGCATGCCGGCCCACACGGCGCGCACCACCGGCGGACGTCCCCAGGCGGCCACCAGCGTGGCGGGGATCAGCACGCCCGCGCCGACACCGTGGAGCACGCGCAGCACGCCCACCATGAACGAGGTGCCCGCGTATCCGCCGGCCGCGTCGGCCACGGCCAGCAGGGCGAGACCGGCGACGAGCACGTACGTGACCCGCATGCGGCGCAGCGCCACGGCGGCCAACGGGACGGTCAGCATCATCGCCGGAAGGGCGAGCCCGTGCGCGCGCATCAGCCCGACCCGGTCGATCTCCGCCGGAAGCAGATCGGAGACGACGGAGACGGTGTTGGGGATCGCGATGATCGCCAGCGGCAGAGCAGCGACGATGAGCAGCCCGAGCACGAGGTCGAGCAACCACGGGAACTTCGCGCCTGCGGTGGGCCCGGCGGCAGCCGCGTTCGGGGACCGCTGGATTGGGGGGACGGCCATGTAGGCCGACTTTAGCGGGAAGTCACGCCCTCGACACGGCGAGCGACGAATATCGCGGTGATCCACAGGGCCGCGAAGATCGCGCCGAGGAAGAACATCATGGACACGAGGAACCCCGTGGCGATCGCCAAGACCTGCACCAGGCTGCCGACCACGTACCCGACAGGCCGCTTGAGCAGCCCGATCGCCACGACGCACAGCACCGCCAGCCCCAGCCCCGCCACCATGGCCAGCGCCGGCGCGACACCACTCACCGTAATCGCCACGGGCGTAATCAGCCCGGCCATGATCGCTTCCATCCCGAGCACACTGGCACCCAGCCTGCGCATGCCCGGCGTGACGACGAAACTCACCTCACACCCCTCTCACCGGCACAACCGCCCCACCACAGGGTACGGCTATCGCCGCCGGTCAACGCCGCGGCACAGATGGGTCCGCTCACTGCCCGTCCACCTTCAGCAGGTACCGCGCGTCACCGGCCGTGATCACCGAACCAGTGATCAGCACCCCGGTCCCGCTGAACTCGCCTTCCGCGTCCGCGATCCCGATGCCGCGGTCGATGGCCTCGTCGAGACGGTCCACCACGTGCACCCGATCGGCGCCGAAGTACCCCTCGGCCAGCGCCCCCAGCTCCTCCGGCGCCATGGAGCGCGGCGAGGAGTTACGGGTCACGATGATCTCCTCCAGCACGGGCTCCAGGAGGTCCAGGATCGTGGCGACGTCCTTGTCCCGCATGACCGCGACGACCCCGATCACCTTGGCGAAGTCGAACGCCTCGTGCAGCCCGTCGAGTGTGGCCTGCATGCCGCCCGGATTGTGCGCCGCGTCGATGACGACCGTCGGATCCCGACGCACCACTTCGAGCCGTCCAGGGGACGTCACCTGGGCGAACGCCTGCCGTACCAGGTCGATGCCAAGCGGATCGTCCCCAGCGGTCAACGCCTCGACGGCCGCCAGCGAGGTGACGGCATTGCCGGCCTGATGAGCCCCGTAGAGCGGAAGATACACATCCTCGTACACCCCCTTGAGCCCGCGCAGGCTGAGCAGCTGCCCGCCCATGGCGATCTCCCGGTTGAGCACCCCGAACTCGAGGCCCTCCCGCGCGACGACCGCCCCGACGTCAGCGGCCCGCCGCATCAGCACCTCAGCGGCCTCAAGCTCCTGCTGCGCCAGCACAGTGGTGGAGCCGGCCTTGACAATGCCCGCCTTCTCCCCGGCGATGGACGCGACATCCGGCCCCAGCCGCTCGGTGTGGTCCAGCGAGATGGGCGTGATGATGTTCACCTGCCCGTCGACGACGTTGGTGGCGTCCCACGTGCCACCCATCCCCGTCTCGACCACCGCCACGTCCACAGGAGTGTCCGCGAACGCCGCGAACGCCATGGCCGTCAACAACTCGAAGAACTGGATCCGCCGCCCCGTGGTGTCATTCAACTCCACATAAGGCGCGATCTCCTCATACACCTCAGCGAACCGCTCCTCACTCAACGGCACGCCATCCACGCAGATCCGCTCACGCATCGACACCAGGTGCGGACTCGTGAACCTCCCCACCCGAAGGTTCCGCTCCCGCAGCAGCGCCTCAACCATCCGCGCCGTACTGGTCTTACCGTTGGTGCCGGCAATATGCACGACGGGGTACGCCCGCTGGGGCGAGCCGAGCAGATCCAAGAGAGCCGCGATCCGGTCCAGGGTCGGCTCGAACTTCCACTCGACGCCCCGCTCCAAGATCGCACGTTCAACCGCGCGATAGTCCACCCCCCAACCCTACTGACCACCCCCACCCCCCAAACCACTGACCAGCCAACCACCCCAGAACCCCGTTCCCGACCAAGCGGCAGCGACCCGACCCCAACGACCGTGCCGGGGCGAGGGTCGGCCGGTTCGCCAGGTCTCAGCCGGACAGCGGGGCACCCCGGGGCGCCCCGGGAGTCTTGGCGTCCGTCCGCATTGCACCGTCCAAGCCCGCGGGGGTGCTCGCCGCACCGGCGCCAGACAAGCGTCGGGGAGACCGCGGGGGCGGGAGGGCAAGCGAGGCGAGGTGGCAGAGGTCTCGCCGGGGCGGGGCCGGGCGTGCCCCGCCGGGCGGTGGTGGCGAGCCTCGGCCAGCGGGGATCGTGTGTGGAGGTGCACGAGGGGGGTCGTGTGGTGGAGGTGTGGGCGGGGATGGAGGGTGCAGGTGGGGGTGGAAGTGCAGGCGGGGTGGTGTGGTGGGAGGCGTGCACGAAGGTCGTGTTGCGTGTTGCGTGGTGGGGTGAACGCGAAAAAGGGGCCCAACCCTAAGGTTGGACCCCTTCATCGTGCATACGTGTTTGTGCGGCGGTGACCTACTCTCCCACACCCTCCCGAGTGCAGTACCATCGGCGCTGAGAAGCTTAACTTCCGGGTTCGGAATGTAACCGGGTGTTTCCTTCCCGCCATAACCGCCGCAACCCTTTGAGACTGTTTGCTGTCTCAGAATTGCGTAGTGGACGCGAGCAACACAACACCATGCCCTGACCGCGCAAGGCTTCCTGCGCTGCTCTGGACCCGGCGAAGAGTAACAGAGCGCTGCAAAGAAAACCCGCGTGCCTGTACAGGCGTTGCTTATGCTTTGTGGTCAAGTCCTCGGCCTATTAGTACCGGTCAGCTCCACACGTTGCCGTGCTTCCACCTCCGGCCTATCAACCCCATCGTCTCTGGGG